>JALYRN010000398.1 GCA_030855295.1 Myxococcota bacterium
CCTCCCGAAGGCGCGCGCGACGCTCGCCGCGTTCGAAGACGGCGTGCGCGCGGCGCGCGAGATCGAGGGGCTCGATGCCGGCGAGGTGCGGCTCGGCGCGGGCGCGACGGTCTGCACGTACCTGCTGCCTCCGGTGATCGCGGCGTTCCGGCGGGCGCACCCCGCGATCACGCTGGTGCTGCGCGAGTCGACGACCGACGAGGCGCTCGACGGCCTCGCGCGCGGCGAGCTCGATCTCGCGATCGTCACGACGAAGGGCGGTGATCGCTGGCTGGACGACGAGCTCGTCCTGATCGCGCCACCCGGCCTGACGGATCTCGCGAGCGCGCCCTTCGTCTCGTTCCGGCGCGGCGCGACCACGCGCGATCTCCTCGATCGCCACTTCCCCGGCGCCTCGGTGGTGATGGAGCTCGGCTCGATCGCCGCGGTGAAGGCCAACGTCCGCGCCGGCGTCGGCGTCGCGCTGGTCAGCCGCGCCGCGATCGCCGACCGCGAGTCCTCGCGCGGCCTCGTCGTCCTCGAGGATCGCCGCACCCCCATCGCCCGCCCCCTCCGCCTCGTCCACCGCGGCCTCGACCGCCTCCCCCCCGCCGCCGCAGCCCTCCGCACGATGCTCCTCGCCCACGCACGCGAAGCGAGAACGACGAAACGCTCCCGACGCACCTAGCGTCGCCGCGCCCCGTTCGTGGTGCGCAGAGGCTTTGCCGTATGCTCGTCGCGGGAGGGCCGATGACATACCTCGAGAAGATCAAGGCGCTTGCGAGTCGGGTTCCGCAGCTGAAGGGGATGCTCAAGACCGAAGAGGCGACGAAGAACGCGCTGGTGATGCCGTTCATCGCGGCGCTCGGGTACGACGTGTTCGACCCGAGCGAGGTCACCCCGGAGTTCTGCGCGGACGTCGGCACCAAGAAGGGCGAGAAGGTCGACTACGCGATCAAGCGCGGCACGGAGATCGTGATGTTGATCGAGGCGAAGGCGGTCACCGAGCGCCTCAGCATCGAGAACGCGAGCCAGCTCTACCGGTACTTCTCGGTCACGAAGGCGCGCATCGCGGTCCTGACCAACGGCGTGAGATACAAGTTCTTCTCCGATCTCGACGAGCCCAACAAGCTCGACGCGAAGCCGTTCCTCGAGATCGATCTCGAAGACCTCCGCGAGAACCTGCTCTCCGAGCTCGGCCGGCTCACCAAGGAGCACTTCAACCTCGAGGCGATGCTCAGCACCGCGAATGATCTCAAGTACCTGAGGGAGATCCGCAGCGTGCTCGAGGTGCAGCTCGAGACGCCCGACGAGGAGCTCGTTCGGTTCCTCTTCACTCGCGCGAGCCCGAGCGGACGCTTCACGCAAGCCGCGCGCGAGCAGTTCACGCCACTCGTGAAGCGAGCGCTCGGGCTCTTCATCGCCGACCGCGTCAGCAACCGACTGCGTGTCGCGCTCGCCCGCGAGGACCTCGTCACCGGTCGCCTTCCCCCCGACGAGGTCCCGGTCCCGGAGCTGATCGCCGCGCCCGAGGTGGAAGCCGAAGAGATCTCGGATCTCGAGCACATCACGACCGAGGACGAGCTCGAGGGATTCCGCATCGTTCGTGCGATCGTGTGCTCCGAGCTCGCACGGAAGCGCATCGTGATGCGCGACGCCAAGAGCTACTGCGCGGTCCTGTGCGACGACAACAACCGAAAGCCGATCTGCCGGCTGCACTTCAATCGCGCACAGAAGTACATCGGGCTGATCGACGCCGAGCGCAACGAGGCTCGGTACGCGCTCACCAGCGTGGACGACATCTACGCGCACGCCGACGCGCTCCGAGCGATCGCCGCCCGCTACGTGGAGGTGCCCGCGACGACGCCCGGCTGAGGCAGGGGGCGCGGGGGCTCGTCGAGCGCGGACTCGAGCACCTCGCGGAAGTCGGCTTCGGCGTCGAGGCGCGCGAGGACGGCGTGGAGGCCGAACTGGAGGCGCTGCTGCCAGATCCACGGCGGTGGGATCGCGAGGTGGCGCAGGTTGGGGTTGTCCGGCTTCGAGTACTCGAGGCCCTCGCGCAGGTACTCGAAGGTGAAGCGGAAGCGCGGCGCGGTGTACGGCGCCCACTGGTGGCGGAGCAGCGCCCAGTGCGAGTCGAAGTCGAATTTCTTGGGCCGCGGGACCATGCCGGTCGCGAGCAGCGCGTCGCGGAATTTCTCGCGCGCGCCCGTGATCACCACGCGCGTCAGTGCGCGCTCGATGTCGACGTAGCTCGGCTCGAACCGTCGCACGCAGCCGAAGTCGAGGAACACCACCGCGCCGTCGCGCGGGAAGAGGTAGTTGCCCGGATGAGGATCCGCGTTGATCGCCGCGAGCCCGAACAGCGAGCGATACGCGAAGCGCGCGAGCAAGAGCCCCGCCGCGCTCCGGCGATCGCGGTCGGCGTGCTCGGCGAACGTGTAGAAGTCGTCGCCGTCGTGCCAGCGCGTGGTCAGCACCGTCGACGCGCTGCGCTCGCGGATGACCTCGGGGATCACGATCTCGCGATCGCCGGCGAACGCGCGCGCGAACGCGTCTTGGTGATCGGCCTCTCGCAGGTAGTCGCACTCCTCGAGCACGCGGTCGCGCAGCTCCTCCGCGAGCGCGGCGCCGTCGACCGCGGTCGCGATCGATGCGAGGCGCGCGAGGGCACCGAGACGCGCGAAGTCGGCGTCGAGCGTCTCGCGCACCCGCGGGTACTGGATCTTCACCGCGACGGGCGCGCCGCGATGCACGGCTCGGTGCACCTGGCCGATCGATGCGGCCGCCACCGCGACGGGATCGATCGCATCGAAGAGCTCGCCGAGCGGCCGACCCAGCGCCTCCTCGATCACCGGTGCGAGCGTCTCGAGCGCGACTGGCTGCGCGCCGCGCTGGAGCTTGCGGAGCGCCTCGTGCGTCTCCGCCGGCAGGACGCCCTCCATGTAGCTGAGGATCTGCCCGACCTTCATCGCGAGGCCCTTCATCGAGTCGAGCTCGCGCGCGAGGCTCTCGCCGATCAGGCCGTCCGTCGTTCCCGCAGCGCGCCCGAGCAGACGACGCGACGCGAGGCGCGCCGCGCTCGCCGCGACCTTCCCGCTCGCGAGCGCACGGCCCGCCCAGCGATGGTTGATCTCGGTGAGCGGCTTGCGCTCCTCGTCGTCAGGCATGTCCCTCTCAGAGCCAGCAGATGTTGCGCGGCGGGCCTCCACCCGACGCTCGCACGCAGCGCTCGCCCGCCGGGCAGTCGGCCGCGCTCGAGCACGGGATCTCGCAGTGGCGCGGCGCGGTGAATGCGGACGGCAGGATCGAGCTGCCGTTGGTCAGACGGTTGATCGACATGCCGACGCAGCTCGGATAGTCGACGCGCGCCACGGTGCGCCAGTCGTCGGTCTCCGAGAGCATGATGCCGGTGTACGTCGCGATCAGCGCGCCGTCACAGTAGATGCGCACGGTCCCGCTGGTCGGGCCGTCCCCCGGCGCCGCGCCCGCGCCGATCGAGTGCGAGCAGTAGTAGTGCACGCCGACGTGGTAGCGCCCCGACATGGGCATGCTCGCGATCGTCATGTTCTCGGGACCGTAGCCGTCGGTGTCGTCGCGATCGAGCGTCGGGTTCGCGGCGGCGCCGGCCGCGCCCCACTCCGGTGCGGGGTTGCCCCAGTAACAGTCGTCGGTCGTGAACCAGCCGTCGTCGGGCGTGCGCGTCGTGCTGAGCAGGTGCCCGTCGACGTCGCCGTACGCCGTGCTCCAGCTCACCTCGACGTGCAGCGCGCCCGGCGCGCGCGACGTGATCGTCACGTCGCAGCACGCCATCTCGCCCTCGTCGTCGCGCACGCAGAAGCGCGCGGTGTAGGTCCCCGACGCGTCGAGGAAGAACGTCGTCGACGCCGCCGTCGGCGTCGCCGGATTCGCCGTCGAGCCGACCGGTCGCGAGGTGATCGTCCACGAGTACGTCACGGTGCCGCCGTCCGGATCCGAGCCGCTGCCGCTGAGGCTCACGGTCGCCAGCACGTTCGCGGTGATCGGCGCCGGGCACGCGATGACCGGCGGCGACGTCGGGCACACGCCGCCCTCGTCGATCAGCACGTCGCAGTCGTCGTCCAGCGCGTTGCAGACCTCGGGCGAGGGACCGGTCGATCCGGCGCAGCCGCCCCAGTTGCCCGTCGCATCGCAGGTCTGCGAGCCCGCGACACAGACGCCGACGTCGGTGCCGCACGCGCGCGTCGAGCCGGTGGTGCAGCCGCACCCTTCGTCGACCGTTCCGTCGCAGTCCTCGTCGCGCAGGCCGTCGCACGTCTCGGTGCCCGCGCGCGTGCCGCCGGCGCACGCGCCGAAGCTGCCGGCGCTGCACGTCTCGGTGCCGGGCGTGCAGATGCCGACGCTCGATCCACATGCGCGCGTCACGCCTTCGTCGATCCGCATGTCGCAGTCGTCGTCGATCGCGTTGCAGCTCTCGATGGTCGGGAGCGTCTCTCCCGTGCAGACGGCCCAGGTGCCTCCGGTGCACGCCTGCGTGCCCGCGCCGCACGCGCCGACCGTGGAGCCGCACGCGCGCGTCAGCATCTCGTCGGTGCGCCCGTCGCAGTCGTCGTCGACCGCGTTGCATTCCTCGGTGGCGACCGCGGTGCCGCCGCTGCACGCCTCGAACGCACCGGCGACGCAGGTCTCGACGCCCGCGGAGCACGCGCCGACGTCGCTGCCGCACGCGCGCGCGATGCCCTCGTCGGTGCGTGAGTCGCAGTCGTCGTCGAGCGCGTTGCAGGTCTCGATGGCCGGGCCGATCGCACCGATGCACGGCCCGAGGTGTCCGTCGACGCACTCCTGCGACCCGGGCGAGCACGCGCCGACGTCGCCGCCGCACGCGACCGGGCCGGCCGCCGGATCGCACTCGCAGCCTTCGTTGGCGGCGCCGTTGCAGTCCTCGTCGCTCGCGCCGGTATCGCAGACCTCCTCGCCGGGCGCGACGCCTCCCTCGCAGGGTCCCCAGATCCCGAACTCGAGACCGTCGGCGCAGACCTGCATTCCGTCCGTGCACGCGCCGACGCCGCGCTGCGCGAGGCGCCCGAGGAAGCACGACTGCTCCTCGCCGGGGATGCACGCGCAGTCCTCGTCGACGGCGCCGTCACAGTCGCCGTCGAGCCCGTCGCCGCACGCCTCGAGCTCGCACTCGTCGGGCGGCCCGCCGTCCTCGCGATGCGCATCGACGACGCCGCCGTCCGCGCGCACCGCGCCGTCGAGCACGGCGCCATCGAGATCGAAGAACCGCCCGTCGGGCACGGCGGTGATCGCCGATCCGCAGGTGCAGCCGAACCCGACCACACTCGTGACGATCGCCGCAGCGAGTCCATATCGGCGCGAATTCATTGCGTTTCTAGCCTCCCCCGAGAACCCGAGACGCCTTTCATGGCCGGGCTCCGGAGATCCTTCGGATCGCTCGGGGGACGCTGCGTCACGAGCTCCGTCTCGACGCACTCGTAGCCGTCGCGGCACGAGCGCTTCTCGCTGTCGCGGCCCTGCGATCGCAGTTCGACCGTCTGCAGATGATCGCCCCATCGTGCAGAGCGCGCCGCTCGCGACGTCGGCTCCGGGCGAGCACGGGCCCATCGGATCAGAGCGGCGGGAGATCGACGGGCACGCAGAACGAGCCGCCGCTCCGGCCGCCGTGGGCCACGAGTCGCTCGCAGCGGGCACCGGACGAGCAGGTGCAGAAGGGACCGGTTCCCGGATCGCCGCCGCATCGACACGTGCAGAAGGTCCGCTCGGCGATGTCCTCGGGTCGCGCGCAGCCGCTGGTGCAGCCGGGCCGCGGATCGCCGCCGAGCCCGTAGACGACGCACACGCCGATCGGCGGCCGGGTGGGGACTCCTTCGAACGGCGGCTCGCCGCAGCTCGGCGTGTAGGTCTCGACGGAGACCTCCGTGCGCGCGAAGCCGCCCTCGGGGACGAGGACCGGCACGCACGGAGGACCGACCTGCGTCGCGCTCGCGACGTCGTCGGGTGCGGCCGCGTCGTGGTGATCCCCGCGGGTATGCGACGCGGTGCAGCCGGCCACGAGCATCGAGAGCGACAGGAGCGAGCCGAGCGTCCTCACGCCGGTGCGTCGTCGCGCCCGAACACGATTTCCAGTCGCGCGCAGCGCCGCGACGACACCGCGAGCGCGACAGCGCGGCGCGAAAGGCGCGGCTTCGAGTCCGCAGACGCACGCCGCGGGCGCCCTGCCCCGACGGTACGCGACGTGCTGCGCAGGCGCGCGATGCGAACGCTCCTCCGCTCGGCGCTCGTCGTCGGCGCGCTCTCTCTCTGCACCGCGCCGGCGAGCGCGCAGACGATCTCGTCGCGCGCGTGGTCCGAGCCGCAGCCCGGCGTACGCC
>JALYRN010000399.1 GCA_030855295.1 Myxococcota bacterium
GAGTACGCGAGCGGACAGCGCGAGCCCGCCGAGGCGCGCATCCGCGCGCTGATCGCCGACGAGCCGACCTACGCCCCTGCGCACTGGGTGCTCGCGAACATGCTCGCGGCCCGCGAGCAGTGGCGCGAGGCCGCCGAGCACTACCAGGCGTTCCTGCGCATCGCGCCCGACGCGCCCGAGGCCGAGCAGGCCCGCGCCCGCCTCGCGCACGTACGCGCGCAGCGCTGAAAGACCGTCAGTCGCTTGGCGCCTTCGCCGCGCGTCGCCGCAGGCCGACCACGAAGGTCTCGATGCTCTCGGTGCGGGTCGCGGGCGGCTTCACGATCTTCACCTCTTCGAACACGCGCGCGACCGCCTTGCGCGCCTCCTCGAAGTCGGGGCCCTGGAAGATCTTGCCGACGAAGCTGCCGCCCGGCACCACGAGATCGTCCGCGATCTGCAGCGCGCGCATGAAGAGGTTGTGCGACCGCGCCTGGTCGGTGAAGCGGTGGCCGGTGGTCGACGGCGCCATGTCGCTCATCACGACGTCGTAGCGCTGGCCGCCGAGCTGCGCGTCGAGATCCTCCGCCATCACGTCCTGCGTGCGGATCTCGGCGTGCGGCGGCAGCGCACCGCGGAACTCGGTGAGGTCGAGCCCGAGGACGTGCCCGCCGGGGCCGACCTTCTGAGCGGCGTACACGGTCCACGAGCCCGGGAACGCGCCGAGATCGAGCACCCTCATCCCGCCCTTGAAGAGCCGGACCTTCTTGTCGATCTCCTCGAGCTTGTAGACGGAGCGCGCCGCGTAGCCCTCGCGCTTCGCGCGGCGGCCCCAGTGATCCTGTCCTCGGCGCTGGCTCATGTCGGCGTGCGCTCTCCGGAACGCGAGAAGGCGCGGGACCCTGCGGTCGCCGCGCCTTCGCTCGCTCGCTCGCTCTTCGTGTCAGCGGGCGGCGGCTCAGGCCACCGCGGCGCGGCCGCCGAGCTTCTTCTTGATCGCGCCGCGCACCGTCACGATGCCGCCCTTGGGGCCCGGCACCGCGCCGGCGATCAGCAGCACCTGCTCGTCGTCCATCACGCGCGCGATCTTCTGGTTCTGCACCGTGACGCGCTCGTTGCCGTACTGGCCGGGCATCTTGAGGTTCGGCAGCGTGCGGCCGGGCGTCATGTTGGTGCCGATCGAGCCGCCGTGGCGCATGTACTCGTGCGTTCCGTGAGACTCGGTCGCCGCGCCGCGGAAGTTCCAGCGCTTCATGACGCCGGTGAAGCCGCGACCGACGGTGATGCCGCAGACGTCGACGAACTGGCCGGGGACGAACACGTCGGACGGCTTGAGCACCGCGCCGACCTCGTGCTTCGCGACCTCTTCGGGCGGGAGCCGGAACTCACGCACGGTGCGCACCGGCTTGAGGTCGGCCTTCTTGAAGAAGCCCGCCTCCGGCTTGTTGACCTTCTTGTCGCGCTTCGTGCCGAAGCCGAGGATCAGCGCGCTGTACCCGTCCTTCTCGAGGGTGCGCTTGCCCAGCACGGTGCAGGGGCCGACCTCGATCACGGTGACGCGCGTGACGTTGCCGTCGCTCTCGAAGATCTGGGTGTTTCCGAGCTTCTTGCCGATGAGGCCGGGATGCGTGTTCATGAGCCCTCGAAGACCAATCGAACTGTCGCGGAGCGCTGTGCTCAGCGACCTGCCCCAGCGGACAGGGGGCGGAAGGATAGCCGGGGCGCTCGTTCCGTCAAGGCTTGCGGACGGGAAGCGCTGCCGACGGCCACGGCTCGCGCACGCGACCGAGCCGCACCGACACCAGCGTCAGCGCGTGCGCGGGCGCGGTCGGCCCCGCGTCCTCGCGGCGGCCCGCGGGTGAGAGCAGCGCCGTGAGCCGATCGGGGTGCAGCTTTCCGCGCCCCGCTTCGACCAGCGTCCCCGCGAGGATGCGCACCATGTTCTTCATGAACGCGTTGCCCTCGACCTCGATCGCGAGCAGTCGCGGATCGCCGGCCCAGCCCTCGATCACGTCGACGCGGAACATCGTGCGCACCGTGTTCTCGCGATCGTCGTCCGACGCGCGGAGCGCATGGCAGTCGTGGGTGCCGACCAGGCAGGCAGCGGCCGCGCGCATCCTCGCGACGTCGAGGCCTCGGCCGGGCTGCCGCTGTCCGAGGAACCACGCGCTCCCCCGCAGCAGCGGATCGCGCGGCTCGTCCCGGAGCACGAGGTAGCGATACGTCTTCGCGACGGTGTCGAAGCGAGGGTTGTATCCCTCGTCGCACGCCAGCACGTCGACGATCGACACGTCCCCCGGCAGCTCCGAGTTGAGCCCGTGCATCCAGCCGCGCGGATCGATCGTGCGGACCGCGTCGAACGCCGCGACCTGCCCGAGCGCGTGCACGCCGGCGTCGGTGCGGGACGCGGCGCGCAGATCGATCGGCGCGCCGTTCATCGTCGCGATCGCGGCCTCGACGGTGCCCTGCACGGTGCGCTGCGCCGGCTGGCGCGCCCACCCCGCGAACGCCGCTCCGTCGTATGCGATCGTCAGGCGGACGCCGGGCACGCGCTCAGAACGTGAACCCGAGCCCGGCCACCCACGCGAGGTCGGCGCCGATCGGGAGCTGGCTGTCGGACCACTGGCCCATCGTCGACCCGAAGAGCTCGAAGAAGATCTCGGTGTGGTTGATGCCCCACTCGTCGTCGAGGCGCCTCGCGGCGCGCGGCTCGAGGAAGTCGAGCTCGAGCGCGGCCTGCGCGGCCCATCGAAGACCGATGCTCCATCCCTCCGCCTGCGTCGTGCCGCCGGCGCCGGTCTGCCAGTACCCGAAGTCGGGCCCGATCTTCGCGCTGAAGACCATCGGGACGTCGAGGTAGCGCGCCAGCCCGTCGATCCGCAGCACCGCGAGCAGGTTCATGTTGACGAGGCTCAGCCCCGTGGTGCCGACGCTGGTCTCACCGGTCGCCGCCGTCGCGTTGCCCGACCACTCCGCCCAGCCGAACGATGCGCCGATCGCGACCGGACCGATGTACGGGATGCGGAAGAGGTGGACGTCGAGCTCGGCTCCGATGAACGGGCCGAGATCGCCCCCGAAGGTCGCGCCGAACGAGGCACCGAGCGACGGCTGGTAGCCGCCCATGCGCAGCTCGAGCGTGAAGCCCTCCGAGCTCGGCACGAACACCGGATCGATCGCGTACGACGAGCCCACGATCGAGCCGTCCTCGTGCGACGCGTCGCGGTCCTGCGCGCTGCTGATCGTTGGAGGCGCCAGGAGCGCCACCAGCGCGGCGCACGAGAGCCAGCGCGCGCTCATCGAGACCTCCGGGCCAGCGCGCGGCGACGCGATGCGAACGCGATCGCTCCGAGCACCAGCGCCATGCCCGCGAGCGAGCCTCGGCCCCCCGACGAAGGCCCGGCGCTGCATCCGTACTGCGAGGTGCACGCCTCCCGCTCGAGCCCGCGCTCGGCGCAGTACGCGTCCCAGAAGCCACGCACCTCGACGCGCTGCACGCACACGACGTTCGAGAGGTTGCTCTCGTTGTTGGCGCGATCGACGATCGAGACCGCGATCGCGGCGTACTCGCCGATCGCGATGCCCAGCGCCTCGCCGTCGAGCGTCGCGCTGCGCACCGCCAGGCCGTTGACCGCGATCGGCGTGGTCGAGGGGGGCGCGCCGCCGTCGGTGAGCGTCCCTCCAGCGATCACGTTGCCGCTCGCGTCACAGCCTGACGTGTCGACGTAGACGTTCGCGCCCGAGAGGGACTCGACGCCCTCGGGGTTGTCCCAGGCGATCTGAATCTGTCGGTCGCCCGCCGAGGGCTCGAGGCCCGTCGGGTCAGCGGGCGGCGTCGGGTCGAGGCCGATCGTCAGCGAGCCGTACGTGTACTCGCCGGTCGGGACGTCGGTGGTGTTGTCCTCCGCGGCAGGCACGCCGAGGAACCAGAACTCCTGCGTCGTCGCGACGTCGCACGCGCCGAACGCGGTCTGCGCGGGGAGCGTCACGTCCATCGTCATCGAGGTGATCGGGAACGACGTGACGAAGGTGCACGGGGGATCGGTCGGACCGGTCGCGCGGCGGTTGGTCGCGGTCTGACACGCGGCCGACGTCGGAGTGCCGCGCCAGACGCTGAGGAAGCGCGACTCCGTGGTGCTGAACGGGAGGTTCGTCAGCTGGATCGGGATCGGCACGTTCGTCGTGCACTCCTCGCCCGAGATCGGCCGCCCGTTCATGCCGTGCAGGAGCACCGGGGCGTCGCGGCCGAGGAACGAGGGGACGTTGATCATGATCGACTGCGCGTGCGCGCTCGTTGGGCCGAGCAGGCCGAGCGCGGCGAAGGCGACCGCGAGCGTCAGCGTGCCGAGCACGAGCTCCGCGCGGGAAGGGGTGCGACAGGTCGTTCTCATCGAGTGCGAGGTCCTCTCCTCGGGGGACAGCTCCACAGCAAGCTCCGTTCCGCGCGATGGTCGCTGATTCGCTCGGAATCCGAGCGCGAAATCAGTACGCGACTGCCATTCTGACACGCGGCGCCTGCTCTTCGCGCGAGGCGCCGCCATCTCGTCATCGGAGCAGGAGCCCCTCCGCGATCTGCACGGCGTTGGTCGCCGCTCCCTTGCGGAGGTTGTCGCCGACGATCCAGAGCTGCACGCCGCCGGCATTGCCGATGTCGTCGCGGATGCGGCCGACCAGCACGTCGTCGATGCCGCTCGCGTCGAGCGGCGTCGGGTACACGCCCCGCGCGAAGTCGTCCACGACGCGCACGCCCGGCGCCGCCTCGAGCAGCGCGCGCACCTCGCGCGCCGTGATCGCGCGCTCGCACTCGATCGTCACCGACTCGGCGTGCCCGTTCAGGACCGGGACGCGCACCGCGGTGGGCGACACGCGGATCTCGGGGTCGCCGAGGATCTTGCGCGTCTCGTGGACCATCTTGAGCTCTTCTTCCTGATAGCCGGTCGCATCGTCGCGCTTCCACTCCATCAGGAGGCTGCCCGCGAGCTGCTTGCCGAGCGGTCCCTCGGGCATCGGCGCGCCCGACGCGAAGGCCTGCGCCTGCGCCTGGAAGTGCGCGACCGCGCTGTGGCCGGCGCCGCTGATCGCCTGGTACGTCGACACGACGATGCGGCGGATGCGGTTCGCGCGGTGGATCGGCGCGAGCGCGACCAGCATCTGGATCGTCGAGCAGTTCGGGTTCGCGACGATGCCGCGCGGCGGCTTGCGCGCGGCGTCGAGGTTGACCTCGGGCACGCAGAGCGGGACCTCGGGATCCATGCGGAACGCCGACGAGTTGTCGACGACGAGCGCGCCCTTCTTCGCGGCGATCGGCGCCCACTCCTTGCTCGGTCCCGAGCCCGCCGAGAAGAGCGCGAGATCGACGCCGTCGAACGCCTCCGCCGACACGGCGATCGCGCGTACTTCGGCGCCGCGGAACGGGATGGGGGTGCCTGCGCTGCGCGCCGAGGCGAGCGGAAGGAGGCGACCGACCGGGAACGCGCGCTCCTCGAGGATGCGAATCATCTCGCGTCCCACCGCGCCCGTCGCGCCCAGGACGGCGACCGTGAGCTGTCTGGTCATACGACGGCGCGGCATACCACGCGGTCGCCGATCCGTCATGAACGCGCGCGCAGGACGTTGCGCGCCGAGCCGGGTGTGCCCACAACCGGGTCGCCCCGGGGCGGCCCGCGGCGACGGAGGAGGAATTCGATGACGAGCCCGACGCGCGCTCTCGCGCTCTTGATCGCGCTCTCGTGCATCGCGCCAGCGAGCGTCGTGCGCGCGCAGGAGCAAACGGACGACGTGGCGCTGGAGAGCGTCCCGGAGCCTCCCGCGTCGGCGGAATTGATCGACGTCGAGGGGTTCCTGCGCGGCGAGGGGCGCGGCATCACGGCGGAGGACGTGGCGCGCGCGGCGGTGCGGACCGCGCCCTCGATCGACGCGACCCGCGCCCAGCTCGCGCAGGCGCAGGCCGGCGCGAACCGCGCGATGCTCGCGTTCTTCCCGCGGCTCGAGCTGCAGGGGCGCTACACGCGCCTGTCGCCGATCTCGCAGCCGAACCTGTTCGACGGTGGCGGCGGGATCACGCCGGAGCAGGAGGAGGCGGCGCGCGCGCTGATCTCGTCGGTGACCGATCCCGCAGCGCAGACGCTCTTCTTCGCGAACCTCGAGGCGCAGCTCGCGCAGTCGCGGCAGTTCAGCAGCTTCAGCTTCCCGGTGATCCTCGACAACTACGCGCTGGGCGCGTCGCTGACGATCCCGGTGACCGATCTCTTCCTGCAGGTCTGGCCTTCGTACGAGGCGGCGCAGGGCGCGGCGCGCGCGCAGGAGCACCAGGTGCGCGCGCGGTCGGCGGAGGTCGCGCAGCAGGCGCGGGAGGCGTTCTATCAGTACGCG
>JALYRN010000400.1 GCA_030855295.1 Myxococcota bacterium
GCCGCGAGCACCGCGAACACCGCCGCCGCCCCCGCGAGGCGCACCAGCGCGAGGGCGCCGGGCTCGAGGGTCCGCACGACGACCTTGCCGGCGACCGCGAGCGACGCGAACGCGATCTGGACGGCGAACAACGCGCCGTGCACCGCGACGCGAGATGGGCTCGCCGCATCGGCGCGCGAAATGGAGCCGGTGACGGCCAACGCGCGGCGAAGGTGACGCGCGGAGTGGACCCCGTCCAGGGCCCTTCCGCTGGCCGGCCCCGCTCGCGTCCGCTTGCGCGGCGCGCGCCCATCGCGTTAGAGCCCGACACCATGTCCTCACCGACGACGACGGACGCCTGGACGAAGCTCGACGACCACGCGCGGACGATCGCGGGAACGCACCTGCGCGAGCTCTTCGCGGGCGAGCCAGGGCGCGCCGAGCGCATGCTGATGCGGCAGGGCGATCTCCGGATCGATCTCTCGAAGCATCGCGCGACCGGCGAGACGCTCCGACTGCTGATCGACCTCGCGGCACAGCGCGAGCTCCCGCGCGCGATCGAGCGCATGTTCGCGGGCGAGAAGATCAACGCGACCGAGAAGCGCGCGGTGCTCCACGTCGCGCTGCGGAACCGCTCGCAGCGACCGATCGTGACCGACGGCGCCGACGTGATGCCGGACGTGCGCGCGGTGCTCGCGCGGATGCGGGGTTTCACCGAGCAGCTGCGGAGCGGCGCGCATCGCGGCGCGAAGGGCGACCGGATCACCGACGTGGTGAACATCGGGATCGGCGGCTCGGATCTCGGGCCGCTGATGGTCTGCGAGGCCCTGCATCCGTACTGGATCGACGGGCCGGTGCGGCCGCACTTCGTGTCGAACGTCGATCCGGCGCACCTCGGGCGCACGCTGCACGGGCTGCGGCCCGAGACGACGCTCTTCGTGATCGCGAGCAAGACGTTCACGACCCAGGAGACGATCGCGAACGCAAAGGCGGCGCGCGCGTGGCTCGTGGCGGCGCTCGGCGAGGACGCCGTGCAGGCGCACTTCGTGGCGGTCTCGACGAACCACGAGAAGGTCTCGGCGTTCGGCATCGCGCGCGAGCGCACCTTCGGCTTCTGGGACTGGGTCGGCGGGCGCTACTCGCTGTGGAGCGCGATCGGGCTGCCGATCGCGCTCGCGATCGGGATGGACGGCTTCGAGGAGCTGCTCGAGGGCGCGCACGCGATCGACGAGCACTTCCGCACCGCGCCGCTCGCGGAGAACGTGCCGGTCGTGCTCGCGATGCTCGGCGTCTGGTACGCGAGCTTCCTCGGCGCCGAGACGTTCGCGGTGCTGCCCTACTCGCAGGCGCTGCATCGGCTGCCGGCGTGGCTGCAGCAGGGCGACATGGAGAGCAACGGCAAGTCGACGCGCGCGAGCGGAGAGGCCGTCGAGGGCTACTCGACCGGTCCGATCGTGTGGGGCGAGCCGGGCACCAACGGCCAGCACGCGTTCTATCAGCTGCTCCACCAGGGCACGCGCCTGGTGCCGGTCGACTTCCTGGCCGCGCTCGAGCCCGACTGGCCGCGCCCCGGCACGCCCGAGCCGCTCGCGACGATGATGCGCGAGCAGCACGCGATTCTCCTCGCGAACGTGATCGCGCAAGCCGAGGCGCTGATGGTCGGCAAGACCCGCGAGGAGGCGCGCCGGGAGCTCGCGTCGCAGGGCCTTCCCGAGCACGAGATCGACGCGCTCGCGCCGCACAAGGTCTTCCCCGGCAACCGCCCGAGCACGACCATCACGTTCACGCGCCTCGACCCCCGCACGCTCGGCGCGCTGCTCGCGATCTACGAGCACCGCATCTTCGTGCAGGGCGTGATCTGGGGCGTGAACAGCTTCGATCAGTGGGGCGTCGAGCTCGGCAAGCAGCTCGCGAAGACGATCCTCGCCGAGCTCGATGGCGGCCCGAGCGCGCCGCATGACGGCTCGACCACCGCGCTCGTCGAGCAAGCGCGCACCGCGCTCCGGCGAGCGAACGGCTGATTCGACGGCGTTCTGTCAGCGCTCGTCCTCGTCGTCGCCCTCGCCTGCGCCCGCGAGGAGCGCCTGTAGCTCGGCCATCTTCGAGGGATCGGAGAGGAGCTGCTGGCGTACGCCGTCGACCATGCGCTGGAACGCGGGGTCGCTCATCAGCGCGCCGACGTCGACGGGCGGACCGTCGCCGGCGTTCTCCGGAATCGCGCCGCCGGCGTGGCGCTCGATCATCGCGCGCATCTCCGCCTCGGTGTCGCCGCCCGGGCCGCTCTCGATGCCGGCCGACATCGAGCGCGCGATCTCGATCATGCGCTCCTGATCCGCGGGCGCGCCGGGCTGCGCGCCCATCATCGCGTCGCGGGCGCGCGCGATCGCATCCTGCATCGCAGGGTTGTTCATCGCCTGCATCATCGACGCGAGCAGGTCGCCCTCGCCCTCCTCGAGCTCGTCGTCGTCGGGCGAGATCCACGTGCCGCCCTCGCCGATCTCCTCGACGACGGCCTCGTAGGTCTTGCCCTGCGGGCGCGCGACGTCGGGCATCAACAGCACGCCGCGCGGGTCGCGGTGGCGCTCGAGCGAATCCCCCGCGACGCGGCGAAGCGCCTGTGCGAGCTCTTCCGGCTCGGACGCGAAGCTCACGCGCGTCGCGACGAGCACTCCGTCGTCGAGCGTGCGGTGCACGGCGTTCGCCGGCAGATCGGAGGCGGGCAAGCGGAGCAGCGCGAGCGCATCGAGGGCCATGACCGCGAGCATCGTCGCCGCGGACCACGACCGCAACGATCGGTGCGTTCTCAGCGCCTGTCTCGAATCGGCTCACCCGCTCCGGTCGCTTCCGTCCGCGCGCGCGGCGCGCGCTCCCGTGCGCGACCTCCGGGCCGAGCACTCCTGTCGACTCAACCCGGCGCCGACTGCGGCCCTCCGTCGCCCTCCGCCCCGACACGCGCGCCACCGGTGATGCTGCGCGCCGCGCCCGCACGCCGGGACTGCTGCCAGGGCCAGCGCCCCTCGATCTCGACCTCGAGAGACCACGCGAGGAAGGTCCGCACCACGACGAGGATCGCGAGCACCCCGATCGTCTCGATGCGCAGCTCGACCGCGACGCTCGACACGATGTCGGCGGCGACGAGCAGCTCGAGCCCGAGCAAGAGCGTCCGCCCCATCCCGGTGCGGTAGCGCGTGTAGGCGTGCTCGCGGCCCCTCGACTCGTCGACGGCGAAGCGAATCGACGCGAGCAAGAGCCCGATCACGATCGCGCCGACACCGACGATCTCGATCAGCTTCGCGACGGTCTCGATGATCGTGGCGACCTGCACCTCGATGGGCACGGGTGCACTCTCCGCGCCACAACGCGCGGCTACTCGGCCGCGAGCTCGCCTTCGAGACGGATCTCGTGCGCGGTCCCGCCCGCGTTGTCGCGGGCGCTCAGGCGGAGGTCGGCGCGCCCGCCGAGCGCGCGGACGACGAGCTCGACGCCCCGCTCCGACTCGCGCCACGGCAGGATGCACAAGCCCTGGGCGGCGACGACCGTGCGCGACTCGCGCCGGCCCGAGGCCCACGTGACGTCGAGCGCCACGGTCTCGGGCACCGCGCCCGAGCTCGCGCGCACCCGCACGAGCACCGGGGGCGCGGGTGGCTTCTCGCCGAAGAGCCGCCGCAGGAAGGTCACGCCCTCGCTTCGTATCACGAACAGGCCCCGGCGTTCATCCCCGGCCGAGCACTCCCGCCTTCGATCGGCTCGTCCGCTCCGCCCCCTCCCGCCCGGCGCGCTGCGCGCGCTCGCGCCACCCCGATCTGCGCGGGTGAAGATTCGCGGTCTGATCGCGGGCGCGCGGTGGTTCTCAGTCGGGCGCGCGGAGCGCGCGCGCTGCTCGACGCGCATCGGCCGAGCCTCGAGGCTCGGTCGATCGCCAGCCATCACCCAACCATCGGCAGCGATCCGGCCGCTCCCACGTGACTCACCGCGGTCAGCAGGCGCGGGCCGTGGGTCCTCGGCGACCTCGCGCGGCGGGCCAGTACGAGGCTCTGCCCGAGCACGCGAAGGTCGGGCGGACGCGCGCGGAGCGAGCGCTCCGCTCGACGCTCCGCTCGCCGAAGCCACGCCGAGCTCCGGCGGCAGCCCGCCGTGCCCCAGGGAGCCGAGGACCCACGGCCCGCGCCCCACCGACACCTCGCAGGCGCCTCGACGAATGACTCGATCCAACGAATAGGCGCTCCCGAGTCAACGCAGTGCGTCGAGCCGGTCCTGCGCGGTCTGGCGCTGCTCGCCGTCGCGCGTGAGGCTGATGTAGCGCTCGTAGATGCGCGCCGCGTCCTCGCGGCGGCTCATCTGCTCGTACGCGTACGCGAGGTCGAAGAGCGGCGCGGGATCGCGCGGGTTCGGCTCACCGCGCGACCACACCTCGTAGTGCCGCGCGGCCTCCGGCCAGCGCTGCAGCGTGCGGTACGCGATCGCGAGGTTCAGGTTCATCGCCGGATCGTCGGGCGCGCGCGCGAGCGCCGCCTCGAGGTGACCGATCGCCTCCTCGGCGCGCCCTGCGTGTCGCAGCGCCACCGCGAGATTGTTGAGGAGATCGACGTCGCCCGGGTTCTCGCGCAGGCCGTTCTGATAGGCGGTGATCGCCTCGTCGACGCGGCGCAGCCGGCGCAGGGCCGCGCCGAGGTTGCCCCAGCTCGACGCGTCGTGGCTGTCGAGCTGGACGGCGCGCCGCAGCTCGGGCAACGCCTCCTCGAAGCGCTCGAGCCGCACCAGCGTCGCGCCGACCATCGCGTGCGCGTTGGCGTCGTTCGGCTGCAGCTCGACGACCCGCCGGAACGCAACGAGCGCCTGGTCGTAGTTGCCCTGCTGGCGATGGATCGAGCCGATCGTGAAGTGCGCCGCCGCGTGCTGCGGGCGCATGCGGACGACCTCCTGCGCGGCGGCGAGCGCCTCCGGCAGCCGACCGGCGCGCTTGTGCGCGAGCGCGACGCGGTACTGCGCCTCGAAGTCTTGCGCGGAGACCCGGCCCGGCGGGGTCAGCGCGATGCCGAACGCCAGCATGGCGAGCGCGGCGAAGCAGGCGAGCGCAGCTCTCATCATCGACCTCCGAGAACGTCGTGGGGCTGCGACGAGCCGGGCCCCGGCGCGATTCTATCCCCATCGCGTGCGAGAACCGAGGAACTCCACGCGGGGTATGCTCGCGCGCGTGGACGAGAAGGAGCGACGCCGCGGCGAGCCCGCGAAGGATCCGCTGATCGGCGCGACGCTCGCGGATCGCTATCGCGTGCTGCGTCGCATCGCCGAGGGCGGGATGGGGGCGGTCTACGAGGCCGAGCAGCTCGCGCTCTCGCGGCGCGTCGCGATCAAGTGCCTGCACGCGCACCTCGCGCGCGACCAGGAGATCGTCGGGCGCTTCCGGCGCGAGGCGCTCGCGACCACGCAGATCGGTCACCCGCACATCGTCGACGTGCTCGACCTCGGCGAGATGGACGACGGCACGCTCTTCATGGTGCTCGAGCTGCTCGATGGTCGCGATCTCGCGCGCGCGCTGAAGGACGACGGACCGCTTTCGATCGCGCGCGCGGCGCGCGTGCTCGCGCAGGTGTGCGAGGGCGTGGGCGCCGCGCACGAGAAGGGGATCGTGCACCGCGATCTCAAGCCGGAGAACGTGTTCCTGATCACCCGCGAGGGAGATCCCGACTTCGTGAAGGTGCTCGACTTCGGCGTCTCGAAGATCCGCGCCGCCGCCGATGCCCCCGCCGAGTCGATGACGCGCACCGGCACCGCGCTCGGCACGCCGTACTACATGGCGCCCGAGCAGGCGCAGGGGAAACGCGACGTCGATCACCGAGCCGACGTGTACGCGCTCGGCGTGATCCTGTTCCGCGTGCTGACCGGGCATCACCCGTTCGCCGACGACTCGTATCCGATGCTCGTGCTGAAGATCTGCACGGAGCCGGCGCCGCGCGTCGAGGAGTGGCGCAAGGACGTGCCGCGCGAGCTCGCGTCGCTGCTCGAGCGCATGCTCGCGAAGGATCCCGCGGCGCGACCTCAGTCGATGGACGAGGTTCGCTCGGAGCTGCTGCGCCTGCGCGATCTCGACGCGGCGCCCGAGCTCACCGGCGCCGCGGCGCCCACCTCCAGCACGTCGTCGCTGCTCGAGCGCCGCGCCAGCCATCGTGATCTCTCGCCGGCCGCGATGGCGGCGACCCAGCACGCGAGACCGCCCTCCCGCGCGCCGACTCCCCAGGAGGAGGACGAGGACGCGGAGGCCGCCAGCCGCGTCGTGCCGCCGACGAGCCGCACGCCGATGATCGCCGCGCTCGCGGTGCTCGGGATCGCGACGCTCGGCGTGATGGCGTGGGCGATCGCGGGCAGCGA
>JALYRN010000401.1 GCA_030855295.1 Myxococcota bacterium
GCTGCGAGCGCGTCCGGTGCTCGCGGGCCGCGCGCGCCCGGGGAGCTTCGGGCCCGAGACGCTGCCCGCGTTCTACGACGCCGATCCCGCGGCGCCGCTGATGGCGGTGCTCGCCACGCTGCCCGAGGCGTTCTCGAAGCTGTATCCGCCCGATCTCGAGGGCTTCGGCCTCAGCACGCGCGACCGCATCACGCAGCGCTCGGGGCACCCGCTCCGCGTGCTCACCGATCGGATCGCGGCGATCTTCTCGGTCGAGCACTACGAGCTCTACGTGCATCGCGTGCGCGCGCGCGGCGTGTCGATCGAGCTGAGCGAGCCGGTCTCGGTGCTCGTGCCCGCGAGCATCACGGAGCTGCCCGAGCCGGCGCAGGTGTTCCTGCTCGCGCGCGCGTTCGCGAACATCGCGATGCGCTTCCACGTCGCCGACAAGCTGATGCCGCGCGAGCTCGAGGTGCTCGTCGCGTCGGCGGCGCGCGCGTTCTCGCCGGGATTCGGCGCCGGGCTGACGAGCGAGGACATCCTCGACGATCAGATGAAGCGCATCCAGAAGGCGCTCTCGAGGCGCGCGCGGCGCGCGCTCGAGGAGGCGACGCCGCGCTACGTGCAGGGGCCGCCCGTGGACTTCGCGATCTGGTCGCGGGGGATCGCGGTCGGCGCAGCGCGCGCGGCGGTGCTGGTGTCCGACGACCTGCTGGCGACGGTCGAGGTGCTCCGGCGCACCGAGCGGGATCTCGCCCACATCGATCCCGGCGAGCTCGTGCGCAGCTCGCCGCTCGTGGCAGAGCTCGTGCGGTGGTGGGCGTCGGAGCCCGCGATCGACTTGCGCCGTCGCGCCGGTTTGCTCTGACGGGCCCACTCCAGGAAGAGGCGGAAATGCTACGGACGCTGATCGATGCCGCGACGATCGCCGAGAAGGTGAAGGAGCTCGGCAAGCGCATCTCGGATCGCCACCGCGGTCACGAGGTCGTGCTGGTCCCGGTGCTCAAGGGGAGCTTCGTGTTCGCGGCGGATCTCGCGCGCGAGATCGATCTGCCCGTGACGATCGAGTTCCTCGGCTGCCGGAGCTACGGCGAGAACACCGAGAGCAGCGGCGTGGTGCAGATCACGTACGACCTCTCGAAGCCGATCGAGGGCAAGCACGTGATCATCGTCGAGGACATCGTCGACACCGGCCTGACGATGACCTACCTGCTCGAGAACCTCGAGACGCGGCGGCCCGCATCGCTCGAGCTGTGCTCGCTCCTGCACAAGCCCGCGCGCACGCGGGTGCCGGTCGAGATCCACTATCTCGGCTTCACGATCGACGACGTGTTCGTGGTCGGGTACGGCCTGGACTACGCCGAGCGCTACCGCAACGTGCCGTACATCGGCGTGCTCGAGCCCGACGGGGCGGAGTGAGGACGGAGCTGCGATGAGCAAGAGGCTCGAGATGCTCGAGACGATGACCGCGCGCACGCCCGCGGATCCGTTCGTCTGGTACGCGCGCGCGATGGAGCTGCGATCGCTCGAGCGACACGAGGACGCGCTCGCGGCCTTCCGCGAGGTCGCGACGAAGTTCCCGGACTACGTGCCCACGTATCTGATCGCCGCGCAGGTCGCGGCGCATCTCGGACAGGACGCGGGCGCGCGCGAGCTCGCGCAGGGCGGCATCGACAAGGCGCGGGCGGCCGGTGACGACCATGCGCTCTCGGAGCTCTCGGCGTTCCTCGGCACGCTGGGCGCTTCGTGAGCCTGCGCCGTTCCCTCGCCATCGCCGCGCTCGCGTTCGTGCTCGCCGCCTGCGGCGATCCACCAGCCCTCGAGGACGGCGGTCCGCCCGATGCCGGCCCCTCCGTCGACGCGGGGCGGGACGCGGGCCCGCCGCCCGACGGAGGCCCGCCCGATCCCGTCGACTTCCCCGCGATGGGCCCGCTCGAGGGCGAGGCGGGGCGCGGCTCGTTCCGCTTCGGCGTGGCGACCGCGGCCACACAGATCGAGGACGAGAATCCGTCGACCGACTGGTGGGCGTTCACCGCGCCGGAGTCGATGGGCGGCCTCGCGCGCGGCACCTTCGTCGACGACGCGGTGCGCGGCTACTCGAAGGCGATCGAGGACGTCGCGCTGCTCGATCAGCTCTCGGTCGACACCTATCGTTTCTCGGTCGAGTGGGCGCGCGTCGAGCCGGCCCGCGACGCGGTCGACGCGGCGGCGCTCGCGCACTACTCGGACCTGCTCGACGCGCTGATCGCGGCCGGCATCCGGCCGATGATCACGGTGCACCACTTCTCGAACCCGACCTGGGTCGACGATCCGCGTCGCCAGCCCGCCGACTGCGTCGCGCCGTTCCCGAACGCCGAGTGGATGTGCGGCTTCGGGCATCCCGAGGGCGGCCCGATGATCACCCGAGAGCTGCGCGACCACGCGTGTCTCCTGGGCGAGCGCTACGGTGATCGCGTCGACGAGTGGGGCTCGATCAACGAGCCGGTGAACTACTTGTTCGCCGCGTACGGCGCGGGCAGCGTGTTCCCTCCGGCGCGCAATTTCCTGTTCGAAGACTTCGATCGCTTCATGGACGTCGTGCGCGACGCCCTCGCGGCGCACGTTGCGATCTACGACGCGCTCCACGAGTGCGACCTCGTCGACGCCGACGGCGACGGCATCGCGGCGACGGTCGGGATCCCGCTCTCGGTCGCGCAGTGGGTGCCGGCGCGCCGGAACGCGCCGAGCGAGCTCGACGCCGACGTGCAGGCGGCCGCGCGCATGCGCTACGTCTATCACTACCTACTGGTCGACTCGCTCCGGAACGGCACCTTCGATCCCGATCTCGACGGTACCGGCGACGAGCCGCACGCGGACTGGACGGGCAAGCTCGACTGGCTCGGCGTGCAGTACTACTTCCGCGCCGGCGTCACCGCGCAGCCGGCGACGATCGGGCCGGTCGGGCTGACGCCGTGCTTCGGTCCGCTCGACTTCGGCGCGTGCATCCCGCCCGCCGATCCGACGCACTGGGTGCCGGCGATGGGCTACGAGTACTGGGAGCCCGGGCTCGCCGAGATCCTGCTCGATCTCGGCGCGCGCTGGCCCGACCTGCCGATGATCGTCACCGAGGCCGGCATCGCCACCGAGGTCGGCGCGCGCCGCGCCGAGAACGTCGTGCGCACGCTCGAGCAGATCGCGCACGCCCGCGCGCGCGGCGTCGACGTGCGCGGCTACTACCACTGGTCGCTCCTCGACAACTTCGAGTGGGCCGAGGGCTACGAGCCGCGCTTCGGCCTCTTCACCGTGGAGCGCACGGGCGAGTACCCGCGCACGATCACGGAAGGCGGCACGGTGTACGGCGCGATCGCGGGCGCGCGGCGGCTGACGATGGAGCAGCGGCTCAGGTACGGCGGCCTCGGCCCCATGACGCCCGAGGCCGGCGCGGGGCTCTGATGCTCGCGGCCGCCACGCGTCCGCCTGTGACGTTTCGCAGCGAACACTGGCGGCTCGCGCGCCGCGGCATAGGATCTCCTCGATGGAAAAGGCTTCGCCGTCCGCCGGCCGCATCGCCGTGACGCCGCCGGAAGGACAAGTCCGCGCGCCCTCGTCGCCGCCCTCGGTGGCGCCGTCGCCCGCGCCGGACCTGCAGCGAGGCGCGCCCGAGCTCTTCGTGAACCGCGAGCTCTCGTGGCTCGAGTTCAACCAGCGCGTGCTCGAGGAGGCGCGCGACCCCGCGGTGCCGCTGCTCGAGCGGCTGAAGTTCATCTCGATCTGCGCGAACAACCTCGACGAGTTCTTCATGGTGCGCGTCGCCGGTCTGCTCGGGCAGCGCCACGATCGGGTGCACGTCGTCACCCCCGACGGGATGGCGCCGACCGAGCAGCTCGCGGCGATCGCGAAGCGCGTGCGGCGCATGCGCGGCGAGATGGCGGAGCTGATCCTCGAGGACGTGCTGCCCGAGCTGGCGGGCCACGGCGTGCGCCTGCTCGCGACGCGCGACGTCGGCGGCAGCGCGCGCGACGAGCTCAAGCAGTACTTCCGCGAGCAGGTGCTCCCGGTGCTGACGCCGCTCGCGATCGATCCGGGGCACCCCTTCCCGCACCTGCGCAACAAGAGCCTGAACCTGATCGCGATGCTCTCGGGCTCGCACCGACAGCCGATCGCGCCGGCGTTCGCGATGGTGCAGGTGCCCGGCGTGCTGCCGCGCCTGGTGCGCGTGCAGTCGCAGCCCGAGGGAACGCGCGCGGCGTACGTGCTGCTCGACGATCTGATCGCGATGCACATCGGCGATCTCTTCCCGGGCTTCCGCTGCATCGGCGCGTGGCCCTTCCGCGTCGTGCGGAACTTCGATCTCTCGATCGACGAGGAGGAAGCCGAGGACCTGCTCGAGAGCGTCAAGGAAGAGGTGCGGCGGCGCGATCGCGGCAACGCGGTGTGCGTGCTGGTCGACGGCCGCGCGCACCAGAGCGCGCTCGACATGCTGCGCGCCGCGCTGCGCGTCGATCCCGAGTACATGTTCGCGGTCGACGGCCCGCTGAACCTCCCGGACCTCACGCGGCTCGGCGAGACGCTCGACCAGGTGCCCGAGCTGCGCGATCCGCCGTTCACGCCGCAGCTCCTGCCGCCCTTCCGCGACGCCGAGGAATCGATCTTCGCGGCGATCGCCAAGAGCGACATCCTGCTGCACCACCCCTACGAGTCGTTCGATCCGGTGGTGCGCTTCATCGAAGAGGCTGCGACCGATCCCGACGTCCTCGCGATCAAGCAGACGCTCTACCGGACCAGCGGCGACTCGCCGATCGTCAAGGCGCTGATGCGCGCCGCGGATCACCGCAAGCAGGTGACGGCGCTCGTCGAGATCAAGGCGCGCTTCGACGAGGAGAACAACATCCAGTGGGCGCGCAAGCTGGAGGAGGCCGGCGTCCACGTCGTCTACGGCCTGCTCGGGCTCAAGACCCACGCGAAGGCCGCGCTCGTGGTGCGGCGCGAGGGCGGCACGCTGCGCCGCTACGTCCACCTCGGCACCGGCAACTACAACCCGAGCACCGCGCGGCTCTACACCGATCTGTCGTTCTTCACGGCGCGTCCCGACATCGGCGAGGACGCGAGCTCGCTGTTCAACCTGCTGACGTCGTGCACGGCGCCGCCGACCTGGCGGAAGGTCGTGGTCGCGCCGCTCGGACTGCACGAGCGCGTGCTGGGGCTGATCGAGCGCGAGGCGGCGGCGGCGCGCGCGGGCAGGCCGGCGCGGATCCTGGCGAAGATGAACTCGCTGGTCGATCCCGACGTGATCCTCGCGCTCTACCGCGCGTCGCAGGCGGGCGTGCAGATCGATCTGATCGTGCGCGGCATCTGCTGCCTGCGCCCCGGCGTGAAGGGGGTCAGCGAGAACATCCGAGTGCGCTCGATCGTCGATCGGCTGCTCGAGCACGCGCGCATCTTCTGCTTCGAGGCCGACGGCGCGCAGGAGGTCTACTGCGCGAGCGCGGACTGGATGCAGCGCAACTTCCACCGGCGCGTCGAGGTGATGTTCCCGATCGAAGATCCGCTGCTCAAGGCGCGGATCACCGAGGACATCCTGGGCACCGAGATGCAGGACAACACCAAGTCCCGCGAGCTCCGACCGGATGGCCACTACGACCATCTGCTGCCGGCCGCCGGCGAGGACGAGGTCCGCGCGCAGGTCGTGTTCCTGATGCGCGCGCGCGACGCGGCGGCGCGGGCCGACGCCAAGGTTCGGCACGAGCGCCCCTTCATCGTGCGTCCGGTGCGGAACCGGCCGACCAAGGCGCCCGACGGGCTCGATCTCGCGGTCGAGCCGCAGCCCCGCGAGTCGGCCGTGCCCGACGCGCTCCTCGGAGGATCCGGCACCGGATCGGGCGGCCACGGCACGACCTGACGTCGCGAGCCTCACGGGCCTCGTGATACGATTCGCCCGTGACGGCGACGCGGCGCTTCGGTGAACTACCCACGTTCGCGGTGCGCACGCTGCGCGCCGAGGTGCTGGAGGGCCCCGATCAGGGGCGCTCGTCGCATGCGAACGACGAGCGGCTGACGCTCGGGACGGCCAACGGCAACGATCTCGTGCTCGGCGACGACACCGTCAGCCGCTTCCACGCGATGGTGCGCCGCACCGAGGACGGCATCCTCGTGCAGGATCAGCGCTCGACCAACGGCACGTGGGTGGGTGGCGCGCGGCTGGGCCACGCGGTCGTGGCGCCCGGCACCGTGCTGCAGCTCGGTCGCACGCGGGTGCGGGTCGCCGAGGGGCGCGATCTCGACGTGGAGATCCACGAGGGCGAGGCGCTCGGTGCGCTGCGCGGTCGCTCGCCGGCGATGCGGCGGGTGATGGCGTGGGTACAGCG
>JALYRN010000402.1 GCA_030855295.1 Myxococcota bacterium
GCGCCGCGCCTCTCGCGGGTCGACGTGTGCGAGCGCTCGCGCGACGTCTGGACGGTGTCGGTGCACGCGAGCGAGCTCCTGCGCGCGAGCTCGCTCGCCGGCGCGGTGCTCGAGCGCGCGGGAGCGCCGTGCACGATGACGAGGCTCGGCGACGGAGCCGAAGGGGCGGGCGGCGTCGCGTTCACGTGCGACACCCTCGCGCCCGAGGAGATCGTTCGCGTCCGCTTCCCGGAAGGCGCGATCGGGATCGCAGGGACGGCGCTCGAAGGGCCCGGCAGCGCCGCCGGCGCACCGCTCGAGCTCTCGCGCGGGCACGCGTTCCCGATCTCGGACTCCTGCGTCGCCGCGCCGGTCCCACTCGAGGCGGGCGTGGTGCCGGCGTTCGACGCGTTGTGATGCACCGGCGCTCGATGTCTTTCCCGATCGCCCGGCGATGGTGAGCACGATCGGAGGCAGCGCCGGCGCGGCGAACGGGGTTCGCGAGGGTGGCTCGTCGGCGCACAGGGCCGTGACCGCGATTCACGATCTACGATGGCACGGCGCGAATCGCTTGCGATCAGCGGCGGGCACGACGCGTGCTGGGTGCGGTGCATGCGACTCACAGCCAGTGTCGTGTGCATGGTGTGGGCGCTGGCGGCGTGCGCGTCCGAGCCGCTGTGCGAGCGTGCGGTGCCCCCTGAGGGCGCGACGTTCCTCGTGTCGCGTCTCGCGCTCGAGGCACCGACGGGCTCCGGGGCGTCGGCCGTCGCTCACGGATTCGATCTCGACGGCGTGACCTCGACCGGCGCCGGCGCGACGTGCGTCGACTTCTCGCCGGACCATCGCTTGGCGCCGGATGGCGACCTGCCCGGCATCGACAACACGATCGCCCACTTCGTGCCTTGGATGGAGGAGCTCGTGGACCCAGTCGTCGACGCGCGCGACCCTCTCGGTCTCGACGCGGCGATCACCGGAGGGCGCATCCTCCTCCTGATCCAGATCGTGCCGAGCGGCGAGGATCCCTCTGCCGATCCGATCCTGCGCGTGTACCGAGGCACTCCCGTCGACGGTCCGCTCGCGCTCGACGTGGATGGACGGCCTGCACCGGGTCAGCGCTTCCGAGGTGAGTTGGTGGGCGAGGGAGCGCTCGCGCGTGCGGGTCGGGTGCGTCGCGGGGCGGTCCTCGAGAGCTTCGCTGCGACGTCGGTCGATCCGTCGCCCGCGCCACCGCTCGACCTGGCGCGGCTGACGCACGTCGGGCTCGACGTGGACCGCTGCGCAGGGGCCGACCTGCGCGGCCGCATCGGTGGGAGCTGGGGCCCCGAGGACGGGGCGACTTGGTTCCGTCGGATCGGGCTGGAGCACAGGGCCGAGGGGCTGATCTCGGTGCTCTCGTCGACCGCGGATCTCGAGCCCGATCCGATCGACCCGAGCGTCTGCGGCCGCATCTCGCTCGGGCTCTCGTTCGACGTCGTGTCCGCCGAGCTCGTCCCGTGACGTGCCCTCCGAGCGCCGGTTTCGTGGCGCATCGACCGTAGCGGCGAGCACCCGCGCGTCGCGACCGTCGCGTCCGCGACCGTGCCTGCGTCCGTCGCGCCGGCGAGGCCGCCGATCGCGTGACGCCGTCTGCGCGAGCGTCCTCTTCCTCGATCGGGCACTGCCGAATCAACGGTCGACGGGGAGAGCGATCTCGCAGGTGCTGCGCGCGCGTGGGATCGGCACAGCTGCGCGCGTCGTGCTCTCTTCGTGGTGATGGAGGGCTGTGCCGAATCAACTTCGGGGCCGAGAAAGTGCGCGCGCGGCGTCAGTCGGCGACGCGCTCTCGCGTCTGGTCTGCATGGCGCGAGCACGACGTCGGCAGAAGGAGATCGTCTTCCGGACGCACGGTGGCAAGCGCCGCGGCGCGGGACGCAAGCCGGTCGGCGAGCGCGCGCTCGTCTCGCACGCGGCGCGAGGCGATGTCTCGTCGCGGGCGCCCGTGCTGGTCACGCTGAAGGTGAAGAAGCGCGTGTGGAACTTGCGGACCAAGCGCGCGTTCGCGCGATTGCTGCCGGCGTTCCTCGCGGTCTGCGAGCGCTTCGGCATGCGCCTGGTGCACTACTCGGTGCAGGGCGATCACATCCATCTCGTCGTCGAAGCGGAGGACCGTCGTGCGCTCGCGCGCGGCATGCAGAGCCTGTGTGTACGCATCGCCCGCGCGCTGAACGAGCTGATGCAGACGAGCGGCGGGGTGTTCGCGGATCGCTACCACCACCGCGTGCTCGCGACGCCGCGTCAGGTCCGCGCGGCCCTCGCCTATGTGCTCGGCCATGGCCGGCGGCACGACCACGCGCCGCGCGAGAGCGGATGGCTCGATCCGTTCTCGTCCGCGCTCGCGTTCGACGGCTGGCGCGGCGGTCTCGACGCACGTCAGAGCGCCCTCGCGCGCGCGCATCCGCCGCCCGTCGCGAGGGCGCGGAGCTGGCTGCTCGCGATCGGATGGAAGCGCGCGGGTGGGCTGCTCGATCCCGAGCATCGGCCCGGTCCCATCACGGGCTGAGCGCGCGACGAGCCGCGAGCCGCGCGAGCGAACGCCGCCGCTCCGCCGACGCGGAGCACTGCTCGCCCGCGCCCTACGGGGTGAAGTCGCGCTTCGACTTCTTCTTCCAGACGAGGCGGATCGGCGTGCCCTCGAAGCCGAAGCGCTCGCGCAGCGCGTTGGCGACGTAGCGCTGGTAGCTGAAGTGCACGGCCTCGGGCTCGTTCGTCATGATGACGAAGCGGGGCGGGCGCACCTCGGCCTGGGTGACGTAGTAGAGGCGGACCGACTTGCCCTTCGCGGTGGGCGGCGGGTGGTGGTCGAGCACCTCTTCCATGAAGCGGTTGAGCTCGGCGGTGGTGATGCGCTTGCGGTGCTCGAGGAGCGAGGCGGCGGCGGCGTCCATCAGCTTGGCGATGCCGCGGCCGTTCTTGGCGCTGGTGCCGACCACGCGCGCCCACGGCGCGAACCCGAGGACCTCGCGCGCGCGATCGATCGTCTTCTTGCGCTCGGCCTCGGTCGGCAGGAGGTCCATCTTGTTGAGGCCGATCACCAGCGCGCGGCCGCGATCGACGACCAGGCCCGCGAGCTTGGCGTCCTGCTCCGCGACGCCCTCGGCCGCGTCCACCAGCAGCACGACGACGTGGCTGCGCTCGATCGAGCGGATCGCCTTCATCACCGCGAGGCCCTCGACGCCCTTGTCGACGCCGCGCTTGCGGCGAATGCCTGCTGTGTCGATCAGCACCCACTGCTCGCCGTTCTTCTCGTACAGCGCGTCGATCGCGTCGACGGTGGTGCCGGGGCGCGCGTCGACGAGCTGGCGATCCTCGCCGAGCAGTCGGTTGATCAGCGAGCTCTTGCCGGCGTTGGGCCGACCGATGATCGCGACGCGCGGGACGTCGTCGGACCAGACCGGCGCGCTGCCCTTGTCCGGCGGCGGGAGCACGCGGAGGATCGCGTCCTCGAGCTCCGTCATGCCGTTGCCGTGCAGTGCCGAGACCGGCACCAGGTGATCGAGGCCGAGCTCGTAGAGCTCCATTCCCTCGTGCGCGATGTTGCGCGAGTCCGCCTTGTTCGCGGCGTAGACCACGGGCTTGTCGGCGCGGCGCAGCAGGTCGATCGCGGCGCGATCGGCGGGCAGCGCGCCGGTGGTCGCGTCGAGCACGCACACCACGACGTCGGCCTCGGCGAGGGCGAGCTTCACGTGCTGCGCGATGCCCTCCTTCATCGGATCGTCGCTGTGCGGATCGAAGCCGCCGGTGTCGACCAGCACGATGTCGCGCCCCGCGAACATCGCGTCGGCGTAGTGGCGATCGCGCGTGACGCCCGCGATGTCCTCGACGATCGCGATGCGCTGCCCGGCCAGCCGGTTGAAGAGCGTGCTCTTGCCGACGTTCGGCCGGCCGACGATCGCGACCACGGGGCGCGAGCCGAGCGCGCCCGCGGGGAGCGGCTGACGCCTCTTCTTCCGCTTGCTCTTGCCGCTGCCCTCGTCGCTCTCCGCGTCGTCGTGCTCGAAGTCTCCGCTCAC
This sequence comes from Myxococcota bacterium, assembly GCA_030855295.1. Taxonomy (GTDB): domain Bacteria; phylum Myxococcota_A; class Polyangia; order Polyangiales; family Sandaracinaceae; genus Sandaracinus. The sequence continues at coordinate 4,029 of JALYRN010000402.1, forward strand.
TCGAGCCCCCCGTCGCGCGTCAGCCGGCGAACCTTCTGCGGATCCTCGGTCCATCCCGGGATCACCTTCACGAAGCTGCGCAGGAAGACCTTGCGTCCGAGCATCGCCTCCATCGCCTCGCGCGCCTCCGTGCCGATCTGCTTGAGCATCTCGCCGCGCGCGCCGATCAGGATGCCCTTGTGCGAGTCACGCGCGACGATGATCGTCACGCCGACGCGCACCAGCGTGCCTTCGTCCACCCAGTCGTCGACCTGCACCGCGACGCCGTGCGGCACTTCCTGGCGCGTGTGCATGAGGATCGCCTCGCGCACGAGCTCGGCCGCGAAGAAGCGCTCGGGTCGATCGGTGAGCACGTCCTCTTCCCAGAGCAGGCCCGCCGGCACGCGCTCGCGGATCTCGCGGAGCAGCGGCTCGAGGTTGCTCTTGCGGAGCGCCGAGATCGGCAGGATCGCGGCGAAGTCGAACGCGTCGTGGATCACCTGGAGCGCAGGGAAGAGGAGCGTCTTGTCCTTGATCTTGTCGACCTTGTTGAGCGCGACGATGACCGGCTTGCCCAGCGGTCTCATCAGCTCGAGGATCCGCGCGTCGGCGTCGGGCAGCGCGCGCTTCTTCACGACCTCGGTGGCGTCGAGCAGCAGGAGGAAGACGTCGCCCTGCTCGAGCGCGCCCTGCGCCTCCTCGACCAGCACGCGGCCGAGCACGGTCTTCGGGACCTCGAGGCCGGGCGTGTCGAGGAACGCGATCTGCGTGCGCGAGCCCTCGAGCTCGGCGTCGAACACGCCGAGCAGCACCGAGCGCGTGGTGCCCGGGCGCGGCGCGACGATCGCGAGCTTCTGACCGAGCAGCGCGTTGAGCAGCGTCGACTTGCCGACGTTCGGCCGACCCGCGATCACACAGCGTCCGGCGCGCGGCGGGACCGCGGTCGGCTGCTTCTTCTCGGGGTCTCGGACGCGCGGCTGGGCCATCGAAGGGGGCGCAGTCTAGTCGCGGCGCTGCGCGCGTCGAGGACGGCCGTGCGCAGAGGCGCGGTCGCTCTGCCGCGGTGGTTCCTCACACGCGTGGTGCCGGGGAGCCCCACGGGGGTGGCGGGTCCGCCGGCCAGTGGCGGGCGGCCGCCACCCCTCGAGCGCGGGAAATGCTTACGTTCGTGGTGCTCTCGGGGTGGTACGCGGGCTGCTCAGGGGGCGGGCATGTCGACTCGCGCCTTGCTCGCCGCCGCCTGTCTCGCCGCTCTCGCGCTTCCGTCGCGCGCGCTCGCGCAGCGCTGTGAGGCGCCGCGGGTGATGCTCACGGTCGATCGCTCGTCGAGCATGCTCGGGGTGCTGCCCGACGGGAACACCAAGTGGGACGCCGCGGTGATGGCGCTCGGTGAGGTGACGTCGGCGTACGAAGGTCGCATCGACTTCGGGCTGCAGCCGTTCCCGTACCCCGATCGCTGCGAGCCGGGGCGGGTGCTGCTCGAGCCGGGCGCGCACACGAGCGCGCAGGTGCTCGAGGCGCTCGGCGCGCCGCCTCCGTCCGGCGGCAACTGGACGCCGATGGCGCAGACGCTCGACGTGGCGGCGAGCCATCCGGCGCTGCTCGACGCGACCCGCACGCGCCACGTGATCCTGGTGACCGACGGCTGGCAGTGGTGCGATCCGTACTCGGCGGCGACGCGGTTCACGCCGGTCGACGCGGTGGCGCGGCTGCGCGGTCTCGGGGTGATCGTGCACGTGGTCGGGTTCGGCGCGGCGGTCGACGCGCTGACGCTCAACCGCGCGGCAGTGGCGGCGGGCACCGCGCTCCCGGGCTGCGACGCGACGGCGGCCGATCCGGCGGATCCCAACCACTGCTACCTGCAGGCGAACGACCTCGCGGATCTGCGCACTGCGCTGGGCGACATCGCGCGCCTGCTGACCGAAGAGGTCTGCGACGGACGCGACAACGACTGCGATGAGGCCATCGACGAGGGCTACGACGTCGACGTCGACGGTCACACCGTCTGCGGGACGCTCGAGGGCGGCGGCACCGATCCGATGCTCGGCGACTGCGACGACGCCGAGGCGCGCGTGCATCCCGGCGCGGCCGAGGTGTGCGACGGCCTCGACAACGACTGCGACGGCGCGATCGATCCCGGCTGCGACTGCCTCGACGGCGGCGAGATGCCGTGCGGCACCGACGTCGGCGCGTGCGCGCCGGGCGTACAGCGCTGCGTGTCGGGCGCGTGGGCCGCGTGCGAGGACGCGATCGTCGCGACCGGCGAGACCTGCGACGGCGCCGACGAGGAC
>JALYRN010000403.1 GCA_030855295.1 Myxococcota bacterium
GCACCACCGACTGAACGACCATCACCGACGACCAGCGTCGCTTCGCTCCGACCGAGCGATCACGATGCGGCGATCGCGGTGATCACGATCGCGCGATCCGCGCGTTCACGATGGGCGAAATACGCAGATTGCGCCGCGTGCTCGCGAGCGGCGCGAAGGTGATGGTGTGCGGGCACACGCACCGACCGTACGTGCGCCGCGTCGACGACTTGCTGATCGTGAACGGAGGCACGCTCTACCGCGCGCATCAGCCGGGCTTCGTCTCGGTCGACCTCGAGGCGGGGCTCGCGGTCCGCGGATGAGTGGCTCGAGGCCGCCGCTCGCGCTCGCCGCTCGTGTCACGCGGAGCTGCGGCGCCATTCTCGGATCGGGGTGGAGCGCTTGGAGCGCTTCGCACGGCATGTTCCCGCCGTCGGCGGCGTTTGGCAGCCGCTGACGCGCGCGAGCGCCGCGCGTCGGAGAATCAGCGCGCCGGAGGAGGCCTCTGGCGGATGCGCGCGTTGACGACGCGCGCCGCGCGTCCTTTGCCGAGCACCAGCTGCATCAGCTCGAAGCGGCGCACGTACTTCCGATAGCGCGGGTTGTCGTAGCGGTGCCCGCCGTCCCACGCGGTCTTCAGGTATCCGTAGAAGATGTTCATCCCGCCCTTCACGACGGGGCGATCCTTCATGCGGAACACGCTCGCCGCGAGCACGTAGTACCAGGCCGAGCCCATGTAGTACTTGCCGCGGCCCCACCGGCGGCGGCCGACGATGATGTCGTCCTGGCTCGAGCCCATCGGGCGCAGGTGTACGAAGCGCAGCTCGGGGTCGTCGACGCTCATCGCGATCCACCCGTGCATGCGGCAGAGGTGGCCGTCGATGCCGTCCCACGCGAGCTCGCGCACGAACCCGCCGATCTGCCGGAAGCACTCCATGCGGTAGAACTTGATCGCGCCGATCGCGTTCTCGTCGCCCATGAAGAAGGTGACGAGCGAGCCGTCCTCCTGGCGCTCCTGCATCTTGCCGCTGATGTTGCCGAGGTGGGGCTCGGCCTCCATCCGCTCCATCGCGCGCTCGAAGTAGCGCGGCGGCATCTGCAGATCCGCGTCGTACTTGCAGACGTAGTCGTAGTCGTCGAGATCGACGGTCGCGAGGCCCTCGTAGAACGCCTCGATCACGCCGGGGCCGACCGCGCGCACGCCGCGATCCGCGCGCGTGATCACGTGCAGCAGCTCGTGCTTCGCCGCGTACTCCGCGAGGATCTGCGGCGTCTCGTCGGTCGAGCCGTCGTCGACGATCACCCACCGCGCCGGCAGCACGCTCTGCGCGAGCGTGGTGTCGAGCGTCGTGCGCAGGTGCTTGGCCTCGTTGCGGCACGGCGTCACCAGCAGATAGCGGCGCCCGCGTGGCGGCCGCTCGCTCACGCGCGCGCGCCCGTTCGTGGTGCGGCTCGACGGCGCGTCGCCGTTCCCGCCGCCGCCGCCCGATCCTCCGGGGAGACCCCGTGCTTCAAAGCTCCAGCTCATGTGCCCGACACCATCGCAACAGCACGTAGAGTGCCCAGATACGCGACCAGTAGATACCGGGCGCGCCATCACGGTAGGCGCGCCACGCGCGCGCCACCGCCTCCCCGTTCAGACCGACGCGGTGACAGAGCACGACGTCGGTCAGCGTGTGCTCGATCTCTCCCGCGAGCTTGTGCTTCGTCCACATCGCGAGCGGGAGCTCGAAGCCGCGCTTGGGCCGCTCGAAGAGCGATGCCGGCAGCCGCGCGAGCGCGATGTCGCGCAGCAGCTGCTTGCGCTGCGCAGGCAGGAACCGGCGCTCGATCGGCACCCGCGCGAGCGCCTCGACGAACGCGTGATCGAGCAGCGGAACGCGCACCTCGAGCGAGACCGCCATGCTCGCGGCGTCGGTGTCGCGCAGCAGGCGCTCGCCCAGGAAGCCGCTCAGCTCGAGGATCGAGATCGCATGCAGATCCGGCTGCCCGTCGATCAGCGAGCGCAGGTGCGCGCCCCGCTCCGGCGGCATGCCCCAGTCGGACTTCTCGGCGAAGTCGCTCCGCAGGAGCTCGCGCACGAACGAGCGCGTGTAGAGCGCGTACGAGACCTGGTAGGCCTGGTAGAGATCGCCGCCGCTCTCGAGCAGATCCTCGAGCTTGCCCCACCGCGTCTGCGGCCTGATCTCGCCGGGCGTGCCGGTGCGCAGCCGCGTGAAGCCGCGCGCGAGCATCGTGCGCGCGCGGTCCGGGAACATGCGCGCCATCGCCGACGCATCGCGCGCGCGCGGCAGCTCGCCGAAGCTCGGATATCCACCGCAGAGCTCGTCGCCTCCGGTGCCCGCGAGCGCGACCGTCATCCCCTCGCGGCGCACCGCGCGGCTGACGAAGTACGTGTTGATGCCGTCGAAGGTCGGCTGATCGATCGAGCGCAGCGCGTCCTCGAGCCCGTCCTGGAAGTCGTCCTGCGTCAGGCGCACGTCGACGTGATCGCTGCCGATCGCCGCCGCGACCGCGCGCGCATGCGGCGACTCGTCGTACGTCGCCTCGTCGAAGCTGATGTTGAACGTGCGCACCGGCCCGGCGCTGACCTCGCGCGCGAGCGCCGCGAGCGCGCTCGAGTCGATCCCGCCCGACAGGAAGACGCCGAGCGGCACGTCGCTGACGATGTGCTGCGCGACCGCCTCTCGCAGCACGCGCCCCGCCTCGGCGACCGCCGCGTCTCCGTCGGTCTCGGCCGGGAGTGCGGGCGGCAGCGTCCAGTAGCGGCGCTCGCGCGTCAGCACGCCGTCCTCGCCGATCCACGCGAGCGCGCCCTCGGGCAGCAAGAACACGCCGTCGACGATCGTGCTCGGCGACGCGACGACACCGTTCCAGAGGAACGTCTGCAGGCCCATCGGCGACACGCGTCGCGGCACCAGCCCGCTCGCGATCATCGATCGCAGCTCGCTCGCGAAGAGCAGGGTGCGACCCTCGCCGCGCGCGACGCTGCTCCAGTAGAGCGGCTTGATGCCGAGACGATCCCGCGCGACGAGCACGGCGCGTCGCTCCGCGTCCCAGATCGCCAGCGCGAACATCCCGCGCAGACGCTCGATCGCGCGCTCACCCCACTGCGTGTAGGCCTCGAGCACGATCTCGGTGTCGGAGGTCGAGCGGAACGTCGCGCCGCCCGCCTCGAGCTCCTCGCGCAGCTCGCGGAAGTTGTAGATCTCGCCGTTGAAGCAGATGACGTGGCCGCGCGCGTGCTCCATCGGCTGACGCCCGAGCGGCGACAGATCGAGGATCGACAAGCGCCGGTGCGCGAACGCCGCGCCCTTGCCGGCATCGACCTGCTCCCAGCGGCCCTCGTCGTCTGGGCCCCGGTGCTCCTGCGCGCCGTGCATGCGCGCGACGGCATCGCGCACCGAACGATCGACGACGCCCACCGCCCCCGCGATCCCACACATATTCCGCCTCTTCGGGGTGATCCAAGGGTCTTGGCGAGATCCGATGCGAGCCGGCCTCTGGGAGAGGCTCGGGTCTCGGCGAGTCGTCGATCTCGCCGGCCGTGTGCGTCTCGAGAGCTATCGACGCTCGGTACTGTTCTTCTACGTCCCGGCGGTCCGTTCTCAACTGGTGGCGCGTGCGCGGAACCAGGCGACGGTCTCGGCGATGCCCTGCTCGAGCGGCACCGTCGCGCCGAGGCCGGACCACGGCTCGAGCACCGAGCGCTCGACGTCACCGGCGCGCTTCGGCCCGGTGCCGAGCTTCGCCTTCACGCCGGCCGCCGCCTCGATCTTCTTCGCGAGCTCCTGCGTCGTGGTCTCGATGCCGGTGCCGACGTCGATGATCGGCACGTCGATCTTCCCCGCGAGCGCCATCCGGTTCGCGCGCACGACGTCGCCGACGAAGACGTAGTCTCGGATGCAGCCGGCGTCGCCGGCCTGCGCGCGCGCGTTGACCTGGATCGGCTCGCCCGCGAGCACGCGCTGCGCGAAGATCGCGACGACGCCCGCCTCGCCGTGCGGATCCTGGCGCGGCCCGTACACGTTCGCGTAGCGCAGGATCGTGCTCGCGAGGCCGTGCGCGTGGCGGTAGTAGCCGAGGTACGCCTCGACCGCGAGCTTGCTGCACGCGTAGGGGCTGAGCGGCGTCGGCACGCGGCCGACCTGGCCCTTCTCGGGCGCCGGGATCTCGCCGTAGATCGCGCCGCCGGTGCTCGCGAACACGACGTGCTTCACGCCGTTGCGCGCGCAGCTCTCGAGCAGGTTGAGCGTGCCGATGATGTTCGTGCGCGCGTCGCGCTGCGGCTCGCGCGTGCTGACCGCGACGCTGACCTGCGCGGCTTGATGGCTGACCGCGTCGGGCCGCACGTCGGTGATCACGTCCTCGAGCGCCTCGAGGTCGCGGATGTCGAGCTCGATCAGCGTCGCCTTCGCTGGCACGTTCGCGCGCGAGCCGCTCGAGAGGTCGTCGATGATCCACACCTCGTGGCCGTCCGCGATGCACGCGTCGGCGACGTGGCTTCCGATGAACCCGGCGCCGCCGGTGATCAGGGTCTTCATGCGGCGCGAGGGTAGCAGTCGAGGCCTGCGCGGGCATGGCGGCGGCGCCGCGTGCGCGGAGGCGAGCGCGGCGCGAGGCGTGGTGCCCGATTCCGCTGCTGCTTCTCTCCTACCCTCGGCTCCTTGTATCGCACTCGACGCCTCCGGTAAGCACCGCACTCGATGAAGCACCTGTTTTCGTGTGTGGTGATCTTCGCGGCGCTCGTGGGGTGTGACGGGACCCTCTCGTCGATCACTCCGGAGTCACAGCTCGCCGGCGACGGCGATGTCACCCGCGCCGCCGCCTATCGGGCATCGCTCTTCAAGCACCGCTGGCCGCGCTGGCAGCAGCGGCGCGACGCCGGGGCGACGACGCCGACCGCCGACGCGGGTACGCCGATGGTCGACAGCGACGCCGGCACGACCACCCCGGACGACGCCGGCACCGTCGTCGCCGCCGACGCGGGCACGACCGCGCGCGATGCCGGGACCGCCGTGGCGCCCGACGCGGGCACCAGCGCCTGCGTGGGCGCGGGATGCACCTGCGTGAGCGCCCGAGAGATGTGGCGCGACGACTTCGAGACCGGCGACCACTCGCGCTGGACCAGCGGCAGCTATCAGGACTCGTGGGGCGACTCCTGCCAGAACACCGCGCTCTCGACGGTGCATCCGAGCGGCGGGCGCTACTGCCAGCGCTCCGAGATCGTCTGCGCGTCGAGCTCGCCGGAGGGCGTGCACCGCGGCTACGGCGGCCTGCAGTGGAGCGGCGACACCGTGCTGCCGAGCTACACGAACACCGGCACCGGCATGGACGCGCCGAACGGGATCGTGACCACGTTCCACACCTGGCTCGAGCCCGGCTATTCGTTCGGCGACGGACGCTGGGTGAGCCTCTTCACGATCAACCCGACGTGCGGCTACACCGAGCGCGTGATCACGCTCGGGCTCGACCAGCGCGACGGCATCCTGCGCTCCGCGCACCACTGGCCCGAGGGCACGATGACGATCGAGCCCGGGGCGCCGCCGATGCCGCTCGGCCGCTGGGTCCGCATCACGGTCTACGTGAACTTCTACTCGGGCGACATGCACGTGTGGCAGGACGGCCGCAGCATCGAGCACGTCGCCGGGATCGCGCGCGCGACCAGGACGATGTGCCAGTGGCACTGGGGCCTCTACGCGAGCGGCGACAACACCGACATCGCCATGTACGAGGACGACATGGTCGTGTGGAAGCTCGGCGAGCGCTGGACCGACTGGTCGCGGGAGCCTTGGCTCGGCGAGACCCAGGCCGTCTGCGAGTGAGGAGAATCGGGGACCGGTGATCCACCGGCGAGGACGCGCCGCGATGCTGGCCCTGATCGTCACCCGCTGCCTGCGCGCGGTGCTCACCTGCAGGAAGTAGGCTGCGCTCCGTGCTCGTCACCGGGTGCCGCTGAGGGCCAGCCTCACGGCGCGAGGTGATCGGGGGCGTCTGTCCCTCGCCAGCTGACGTGGCGGACCCGGTTTGGCCGGTCCGGTGGTCAGTCGTCGAGATCGAAGAAGACGCTCTCGGTGGTGCCGGGGGGGACGCGGACCGAGCGGGTGAAGCTGCGGCCGTCGCGATCGACGATGCGCAGCCGCACGGTGCCCGAGGGGACGCGCGCTTCGCCGATCGGCGTCGTGCCCAGCAGGCGCGAGCCGACCCAGACCTTCGACCACGGGCGCGTGTTGATCGAGAGCGTTCCCGGCGGCGCCGCGGGCCCGCGCGGCACCGCGCTGGAGGCGGCGCGCGGCAGCGGCACGAGCTCGGGC
>JALYRN010000404.1 GCA_030855295.1 Myxococcota bacterium
CGGGTGCGCTGAGGGCCGCGGTGGAGAGCGCGACCGGCGGCACGTGGACGCTCGCGCGCGCGACGTTCACCCGCGACGGCGTGCGGCTCGCGATGCAGGGCGGGGGCCGCGGGATCGAGCTCGACGTGCAGCCGGAAGCGACCACGCCCCGGCGGTACAAGGCGATCGGAGCGCACGCGTACAGCTACCGCGTCGAGGCCGGCGTCGCGGTGGACGCGTCACGTCGCGCGTCGCTCGACCGGGTGATCGCCGCGATCGCCGCGACCACGCTCGACATCACGCCCCCTCTCCGAGGCGACGAGCTCACGTGAGGTTGGTTGGAGACCGGCAAGGCGAGGCGCCTCGAAGCGGCGACTCGTGGTGGTGAGTGCGTCGGTGATCACACTCGCCCGGCGCGACCGCGCGAGGGCTCGTCGAGCGCAGCCGCACGGTGTTCGAGCTGCGCCGCGATCTGGCGTCTCGAAGGGTCGCGCGATCAGTCGTCGTCGCTCGCGAGCGCGAGGATCAGGTCGGCGACGTCGAGCTGCGAGGGTCGCTCGCCGATCGACTCGCGCACCCGCGTGCGGATCGCGGCGCCGTCCTGTGAAGCGCGCGCGACCGCGAACGTGATCCGGCTGTCGCTCGCGGCGGGGCTCCCGTGCCACGAGCGGTACGGCCCCGAGAAGTAGAAGCGCTCCTCGATCGGCCGGTCGAGGCCCGAGCGCGCGAGCAGCAGCACGTCGCCGGCGCGATGCCCATGCGGTCCCGCCGACAGAGCGTCCATGCGATCGGCGAGCTCGAGCAGATCGGGGCGCGGATTCGCCGCGAGCCACTCGCGCACCGGCACCAGCTGCTCGCCGTCCCACACCTCGTAGGGCAGCGCGTCCTGACCGATGGCGCGCGGCTCGCGCGCGAAGATCAGATCGATTGCGCCTGCCAGCCCACCGAGCGCGCGCTCGCCTCGGGCCGCCTCGTCGATGGCGCGCACGACCGGCAGCACGTCCTCCTCCAGGCGCGGCGCGCGCCGCCAGTCGCAGCGCTGTCCTTCCTCGGGACAGCTCGCTCGATCGGCGAGGTAGACGTAGGCGATCGCGCCCTGGTACGCGAGCACGGCCTGGTAGTCGTCGCGATCGGCCTCGAGCTCGAACGGCCGCACCCGGAAGCCTCCGGCCTCGAGGATCGCGGTCGGCTCGTCGGCCTCGCTCGTGCCGACGCCGAGCGCATGCGCGTCGTCCTCGAGCACCGGCGTGTGCCCGTGATCCGACACGAACATCACCCACGTCCGCTCGAGCTCGCCGCGCTCGCGATAGAGCTCGAGCACGCGCGCGATCGCTGGATCGAGCACCTCGCGGAGATAGCGGCGCTGCGCCTCGAGCGGCTCGCGCGCGACGTGCGTGTAGAGATCGATCCCCGGGAAGTACACGACCTGCAGCGTCGGCAGCCCGTGCTCGCGCACCGCCTGCGCGATCGAGTCGACCGAGCCGGTGTCGACCTCCCGATACGCCTCCTCGGTCACCTCGTGCTCACCGAGCACGGCCTCGCTGATCGTCTCGAAGATCGCGGAGACCGCAGTGGGATCGGGCACGGTGTAGACATCAGCGCCCCGATACACCGGCATCAGCGACACGTGGCTGCGCCCGCGCAGCCGCTCGTAGACGGTGGCCGCCTGCACCGCGTCCCCGACCAGCCCGTCGTTCAGCGCGCGCAGCGTGTGCGCCCCGCCGTGCACCGACACCGGCGCGGGCGCGAGGAAGCGCATCTCCTCGCGCACGAACCACTCGTTCCCCGCCACCCCGGTGCGCGACACCGGCTCGCCGCTGAACGTCGAAGACCAAGCTGCGACCGTCGTCGACGGCAGGATGCTCAGCGCGTCCGGCACGATCCACCCGTGCTCGCGCAGCTGCCCATCCTCCCCGCGCGCCTCCCCGATCAGCGCACCGACGCTCGGCATCTCGCCCGCCTCGACCACCTCGAAGAACGTCTGCGCGCCGACTCCATCGAGCGCGAACACCAGCACCCGCGCTCCGCCGGGGTGCGCCTCCGGCGACGGATCGAGCCGCTCGATCGGCCCCTCCGCGACCAGCTCGCCGAGCTCGTCCAGCGGCACATCCGCCCACTCGAGATACGCCAGCCCCCCCGCGCCGACGACGGCGACCGAGACCAGCGCTCCGACGAGAATCCGCTTGGTGTTTCGGGTCACGGAGGCGACGCATCCCTTCGGCTCGCTGCACGCCACCTATGCGCCCAGCGCTGCGGACGCAACACGGCACCGGCGCGAGCCGCGAGCCGCTCACACGAGCGCGTCTCGAACGGGATCGTCGTATGCGCTTCGCGATGCGCGAGGGCGGCCGCACGATCGGTGCGGGCGTCGTCACGCGCGTCACGTAGCGTAGCCCCACGAAGGCAGAGAGCCGGAGCGCCACCGCGAGAGCGAGGGCGCTCCGGCCCTCGCTCCGATCGCCGCCAGCGTCGGCTCCGACGACCCTCGTCGACCAGTGCGCAGGATGGTCAGCGGCACCGGTTCGTGCAGGCGAGCTCGACCAGGCGAGGCGCCTCGGGTTGAGCGCGACGTCAGTAGTCAGTATCTTGCTACCATGGCCACGAAGAAGACGGCGATCGCGGTGCCCGAAGAGCTCCTGAAGGAGGTGGACGCTGCGGCGCGCGCGCGCGGTGAGTCCCGGAGCCGCTTCCTCACGCGCGTGCTGACCGAGGTCGTCCGCGCCAAGCGCGACGCCGACATCACCCGCCGGCTCGACGCCCTCTTCGCGGATCCGGACGTCGATCGCGAACAGCGACGCGGCGCCGCTCAGCTCGCAGCGGCGCCCAACGACCTCGAGGACGAGCGCTGGTGATTCGTCAGGGCGAGGTCTACTGGCTGACTTTCTCGGGACGGGGCTCGGAGCCGGCGGGCCGGCGCCCCGCCGTGGTCGTCCAGCACGACCGGTTCAACCGTAGCGCGATCGCCACGGTCATCGTCGCGGCGATCACCTCGAACCTCCGCCTCGCGGGCGCGCCGGGGAACGTCCGTCTGCGCAAGGGCGAGGCGGGTCTCGACCGCGCCAGCGTCGTGAACGTGAGCCAGCTGGGCACGAGCGACCGCGAGCGCCTGCGGGACCGGATCGGCTCGCTCTCGGCATCGCGGCTGCGCGACGTGTTGGAGGGCATCGCGCTGGTGATCGGCACGGCCGTCTGACCCGAGCTTCGCAGCCTACTGGAGCTGGGCTCCGTCCCGTGCGGTGCTCTCGATGGAGCACGGCGAGGTCCCCGAAGTCTCCACGGCGGCCTCAACTACGCGTCACTTGCGCCGAAGCGCCGCAAGACCTCGAGGAACGCAGGATCCGGATTGATGCGAGCTGGGCTCAGGCCGATGATCTCGCGATTGGGGTCGGCGCCGCGAGCGAGAAGCTCCTCCGCAAGCACGGGGTGGGTCATCTGCACGGCGACGTGAAGCGGCGCCCTGAGACCCTGGTCGCCGAGGTAGGAGATCATGCGGATCGCGAGCGAGAGGAGCTGCGCCGAGAACTCTGGGTTCTGCCGCAAGAGGTCGGGGTCGGTGGCGAGAATCGATTCAGTCGCCGGGACGTCCAGCGCAGCGACCGCCCTTCGCAGCGCATCGATTTTCGCCATCGTCGCCATCTCCTTCACAGCGCGAACGCGCGCCGCTCGACGCTCAGGTGAAGTAGATCACCAGCAGGACGCACAGCGCCCAGCTCACGAGGTTCAGGAGGAAGGGGGGGTCCTTCAGCATGGCGTCGGTGGGGCTCTCGGCGTCGGCTTTGCGGCGGACGAGGTACGTGAAGCGGAGCACTCCGATCAGCGTGAAGAGCGTCGTGACCGCGAGCCAGCGGGTGCCGAAGGCGTCCATCGTGCTCGGGTCGAGGGTGTAGACGACGTACGTGATCACCGTCGCGCTGCCGGTGGCGTAGAGGAGCGGCGTCAGGACGCGGAGGTCGTAGGCGCCGAGCACCTTGCGGGTCGCCGCCTTCTCGCCGCCGCTCTTCGCGGCGCGCTCCGCCATCGCCGCGAGCTCGTGGGCGCGCTTGCCGAGGCCGAGGAAGGTCGCGGCCAGGAAGATGACGATCAGCAGGTACGCCGAGGGGGGGACCTGCGCGGCGAAGGAGCCGCCGAGGACGCGCAGCTCGAAGCCCGCAGTGATGCAGAGGACGTCGACGTACGCGATCTGCTTGAGCTTGAACGAGTACGCGAGGTTGAGGCCGAGGTAGCCGAGCGCCGCCATCAGGAAGGTCCAGCCCAGCGCGACGCCGCCCGCGATCGCGATCACCACCAGCACGCCGAGCGCGATCTTCGCCTGCGCCTCGGTGACGCGGCCGCTCGCGATCGGGCGGTTCTTCTTCGACGGGTGCGCGCGGTCGGCCTCGACGTCGACCAGGTCGTTGAGGACGTACACCGCGCTCGCGAGCGCGCAGAAGAGCGCGAAGCCCGCGCCCGCGCGCAGCGCCGAGTGCAGATCGAAGAGCTCCCGCGCGAAGACGAGCGGCGCGAGGACGACGAGGTTCTTCACCCACTGGTGGGGCCTCATCGTGCGCAGGAGACCGGAGAGCATCGGGGCCGCGGACTATAGCCCAATGGAGCTGCGAGGCCGCATCAGCGGCCACACGGCGTCGGATCGCTCTCCAGCCGCACGCAGCCCTCGGGCCGCACCACCACCGGCCGCTCGATCACGTCGGCCGCGGTGCACTCGCGCTCGCCCGACTCGGCGTGCTGCGCGAAGACCAGCATCGCGAGCGGCTGGAGCTCGCGGTCGACGAACGACACCTGGCGCTCGGCGGACACCGGATCGGGCAGGTCCGCGCCCTCGATCGCATACGCGAGCACCGCGTCGCCGAGCTCGCGCACGCAGCGCTCGGGCGTCATGTCGACGAAGCACATGCGCTGCGTGCCGCAGAGCCGCCGCGCCGAGATCATCGCGACGCCCATCGCGAACTGCTCGCGCGGCACCGGATCCTGGCCGAGCGTGAGGCCGGCCGCCTCTTCTCCTGCGCCCTCTCGCGCCGCGGGCGCAGGGGCCTCGTCGCCCGCCTGGTTGCTCGCGCGCGCGCTCTCGGGCTCGCTCGCGCCGCCACCGCACGCGATGCACGCGAGGCAGACGAAGACCAGCACGACGAGCGCGAGCTTTCGGGGCCCGGTCACCTGCTCGCTCTAGCATGCGGTCGCCCCCGGGAACATCCATGGGCCCGCGCTTGTCCAGCGTTCCGGTCACAACTAAGGTCGCCGGAATCACGGGTCCCCCAGGACCGTTCTCGCACCTTCGGTCGCGCGGCCGCCTCGTCTCGCCGGGAGAAACCGTTTGCTCGCTCGCACGCTTCCTCGCCACCGGCGCCTCGCCGCGGTCCTCGCGACGCTCGCGCTCTCCTTCTCGCTCTCCGGCGAGCCCCACGACGCCTCGGCCCAGGCACGACCGCGAGCCGGCGCATCCAGCGCGCCCCGGCCCTACGAGGCGCAGCAGCGCGAGCTCGAGGCCGAGGTCGTGCGCGCCGGTCGCTCGCCGCGCGCGATGATCCCGCTGCTCGAGCTGTGGCGCATGTGGAACGACGCCCCGCCCGCGAGCACCGTGCAGGCGCTCGAGCGACTGTCGGCGAACAGCCGCCTGTCCGTTCCGGTGAGGCAGTACGCCGCACAGCTGCTCGCTCGCGCCCGCACCCGCATCGGCGATCCCGACGCGTCGGCGCGCGCGTTCGACGAGCTCGGCTACATCGACACCTGGCGCGTGGTCGGTCCCTTCGACAACGAGGGCAAGACCGGGTTCGCGCGCGCGTTCGAGCCCGAGGCGGGGCGCATGCAGCCCGTCGATCTCGCGGCGCAGTTCGAGGGCCGCGAGCGCGGCGTGGCGTGGCGGATGTTCCCCGAGGTCTCGCAGTACGGGTACGTCTCGTTCGACGCGGTCTATCGCCCCGACACCAACGTGTGCGCGTACGCGGAGACGTTCGTCACGAGCGAGCGCGCGCAGGCGCTGACGCTGTGGCTCGGCGGCGGCGGCGCGACGCGCGCGTGGTGGAACGGCGAAGAGGTGATGAGCGACGCCGCGTATCGGCAGCCCGATCCCGATCGTCAGGTCGCGATGGTCGGCGCGCACCAGGGCCTCAATCGGCTGCTGGTGAAGGCGTGCGTGACCGAGACGACGTGGGGCTTCTTCGCGCGGCTCGGCGATCCCAGCGGGATGCCGGCGCGCGGGCTCACGTACTCGACCGAGGGAGACGCGACGCAGGTGCGCCCGGGGCACGGTGTCCCGCGCCTGCCGCGCGCACCGCAGGCGCCGCTGGCGGCGCTCGAGAGCGCGGCGTCGGGCC
>JALYRN010000405.1 GCA_030855295.1 Myxococcota bacterium
CCCCAGCTCCCGCCGCCACCGCCGCCGCCGCCGCTCGAGCCGCTGCTACCGCCGCCGAAGCTGCCGCCGCCGAAGCTGCCGCCGGTCGTCTGGGCGTCGGCGGATCCCGACGCTGCTGTCAGAAGGAGCGCCAGCGAGAGCGCGAACCAAGGAGCCCATGTGCGGATCGACACGCGCCGAGTATCGCATCGCCTCCCCCAGAAAGGTCCAGTGGAAGTACCTTCGCGCCGGCAGGAAGAGATCCCGAGGAGCGCCGTACATTCCGCGGGCGACACGAATACTCGGGAACAGAGGAGACAAGAACGATGATGTACGTCGGCTTCGTGGTGTTGGCGCTGGCCGTCGTGGCCGCAATCGTGGGGTTCATGCAGCGGCGCAAGCTGGGCGTGATCATCGCCACGCCTTTCAAGAAGACGGGCGAGGCCGGCGCCTCGAACGCCGAGGTCAGCTGCGAGGGCAACGTCCAGGCGATGACGCCGCTGACGGCCCCGTGCTCGGGACGGCCGTGCATCTACTACGAGGTCGAGGTCAAGCAGTCCTGGGAGAAGCAGGTCGCGACCGAGAACGGGATGAAGAAGAAGACCGGCACCAACACCGCGCACACCAGCAAGGCCGGCAGCACCTTCCAGCTCGACGACGGCTCGGGCCCGGTGAGCGTCAAGGTCGAGGACTCGATCGACGGAACCTTCGAGCAGTCGTTCGAGGGCAAGGGCGCGGGCTCGGGGTACATGACGTTCGGCCAGTATCAGGTGCAGATCGGGCACCCGAGTGAGGGTCACGCGACGAGCACGAAGTGCGTCGAGCGGATCATCCCGACGGACGGCCGTCTCTTCGTCCTCGGCAAGGCCGACAACGCGACGATCCAGAAGCGCGACGGCATGCTCGGGAAGATCATGCTCTCCACCAAGGGCCGCGATCACCTGATGGGCTCGAGCAAGCGCAACATGATGATCGGGTTCGTCGCGGCGGGCCTGATGCTCCCGGTCGGCGGCGCGATGGCGGCGTTCGGCGATGCGCCCGCGGGCGTGGCGGGCTGCGATCAGATCGCGAACTCGCTGGGCGACGCGTGCCAGGGCCGCATGCACGGTCGCAGCGACGTCGTGATGACGTGGAACGTCACCGAGCCCGGCGCGTACCGCTTCCAGTCGGTCGGCACCGGCACCGACGTGAACATGCGCCTCTGGCCGTCGGTCACGGTCGTCGACGCGAGCAACATGCCGGTCTTCACGGCGTCGGCTCCCGGCGGCGCGATGCTCGATCAGACGAGCCCCCCGCTCGCGGCGGGCACGTACACGATCCGCGTCAACGACGTGAGCTCGGGCTACGCGGCCGGCCTCGAGGGCGGCGCGGGCTTCTCGTTCGACGTCGATCTCGTGCCTGGCACGGCGCCCGCCGCGCTCCCCGAGCTGCCCGCGGTCGCCGCGCCGCCGCCGGCCGCGCAGTAGTCGAAGTCGTTCGTGATGCGCTTCGGGTGGGCCTTCTCGCGAGGGCTCACCCGTTCGCAATTAGGACCGAGGTCCACGAACTTCTAACGTGACGCGGGGCAGCGTATCGTTCGGGGATGAGATCTTCGGCGCTCCTCGCGGGCCTGGCTTGCGTGCTGTTCGTCACCACCGGCTGCGAGTGCGGCAACGGCCCCGGTGACGGTGACCCCGACGACTCCGGTCTCGTCGATGGGCTCGACGGCCAGTTCCCCGACGGCGCGGCGTGCCTGACGAACGGCAGCGCCTGTGGCACCGGCAGCGAGTGTTGCTCGGGCAGCTGCGACGGCGGCGCGTGCGTGGCGAGCGGATGCCTGGAGCAAGGGTTCGAGTGCACCGCGCCCGGCGACTGCTGCTCGGGCAGCTGCACCGCGGGTCTGTGCGAGCCGCGCCTCGACTGCGAGACCTTCGGGAACGCGTGCGCGACGGGCGCCGACTGCTGCAGCGGCAACTGCGCCGACACCGCGGGCGCGCCGTGCGGCGGTGCGGGCGCCGGCTGTGCGTGCGCGCCGAGCGCCGGCTGCTTTGCGGCGGGCGACCCGTGCGCGAACGATCAACAGTGCTGCAACAGCCTGTGCGACCGTGCCGACGGCGCCGCGATGGGGACGTGCGCGGCGATCGGCTCGTGCCGTACCGCCGGGGAGCCGTGCGGGACCGAGGGCTTCAGCGGATCGTGCTGCTCGACCGTGTGCCTCGCGACGGATGGAGATCCGCTCGCGCGATGTCAGTTCCTCGGCGGCTGCCGCGTGCAGGACGATCTCTGCCGGAGCGACGGCGAGTGCTGCTCCGGCGCGTGCGTCGACTCGGGCATGACGATCGACGGGCGGCCGATCCGCCGCTGTGCCAACGCCGACTCGTGCTTGCCGCCGGGGGAGGTCTGCGGAGGAAGCGGCGGCAGCTCGAACTGCTGCCCGAACGGCGGCGGTCGCATGGGCTGCGAGGAGACGGGCGCCGGGTTCTCGCGCTGCTTCGGCGGCGGCGACGGCGCGTGTGTCGTCGGCGGGCGCGTGTGCGAGCCGGGCGGCGATCCGTGCTGCACGCTGCCGGCCGGTCTGGACTGCACGGACACGATGGGACCGCGCGGAACGATCTGCTGCCTCGCCGACGGCGAGGAGTGCGCGTTCGGCGATCTCTGCTGCGGCGGCATCTGCGCGCCCGACGCGACGGGCACACTGCGCTGCGGCACGACGTGCGTCGCGGACGCGATGCCGTGCTCGACCGACCTCGACTGCTGCGGCTGCGCGTGCGTGTCGGATGGCGCCGGCGGTCAGGTCTGCACGAGCGATCCCGCGATGTGCGACGCGTGCGTCGGCCCGCGCCTCGGTGGGCTCTGCACGCTCGACGGCGCTGCGTGCTGCGAGGGCGAGTGCAACCCGGCCGCGGGCCTCGAGTTCCGCACCTGCATCCTGCGCTGAGCCGATGGCGATCGGCTCTCCGTTCCGCTCGACGCAGCGCGTCTACTTCGACGATCTCGACGCGCTGAACATCCTGCACAACGTGCGCTTCGTGTTGTTCATGGAGCGCGCGCGCGGGGAGCTCTTCAACGCGCTCGGGTTCCGCTGGGAGGACGACCTCGACGCGAACCCGGACAAGTTCCACGTCGTCGCCGCGCACGAGATCCGCTACCTCGCGCCGGTGCGCGGCGAGGGCGAGCTCACGGTCGAGCTCCAGCCCTCGCACCTCGGTCGCTCGAGCCTGGTGATCGACGCGAAGGTGCGCGCGGTGCACGGCAGCGCGGTCTACGCGGAGGGGCACACTCGCCTGGTGCGCCTCGATCCGCAGACCTTCACGCCGTGCCCGTGGTCCGATCGTTTCCGCGCCGCCGTCACGCCGCTGCTGCTCGGCGGCGGCTGACCCCGGCAGGCGCGCGCTCCAGTCCGGTCCCTCCGAGGCGAGCACTCCTGTCGAGCCGAGCATCGATCGGCGACGGCCTCGGCTCGGCGCGCGAGACTCGCTCGCGCCCCGACGCGATCACGCGGGGGCGCGGCCGGGATCGTGCGCGGGATCGATCGGCCCGGCTCGTCTCCAGCCGATCCGCAGGAGCCACGTCCGCGCCGTCGCGACCACGAGCCCGACCTCGGCGCAGCTCGCGACCGCGCGCGACCAGCCGTCGAACAGCGCGCCCGACGAGCACGGATCGATCGCGCGCGCCGAGCGCGGCGCGACCCGATGCTTCCGCCAATTGCAGAGCACGTAGGCGATCGCATGTCTCACCTGTCGAGGCGTCGTGAGCACTCGCTCGTGATAGCGATCCGCGAACACCGGCCCGGTCCGGTTCATCGCCTGGTTGATCGCGCGCGCGACGCGCACACACAGGCCCTTGATCCCGCGCACCAAGGCCGCGCGGCTCTCGGCCTCGACGATCAGGTGCGCGTGATCGCGCTGCACCGAGAAGTGCACGATGCGCATGCCGAAACGATCGGACGCCGCGCCGATCGCGCGCACCATGCGCGTGAAGGTCCGGCGCGCCCGCAGGCTCCACACGTCCCGCCGCACCTTCAGCGTCACGAGCACCGGCTCACGTCCCGTCAGCGACGCTCGCCGCGCATGAGGCACACCGGCCCGCGCGCCGATCGGCTTGCGCCCGGCGCCCGCGCGCGTCCCGCCCCAGCTGCGGAACGCGATCACCGTCTGCTCGTTCCGTGACGACCGCCTGCTCTTGCGCATGCCGGGAGGTCGCGCGCGGAGCGTTGCGACTGACGCGCGTTGAATCGGCAGACATCGTGTCTGTCGTTCGGCGCCCGCGCCGGGCGCGACTTCCAGACGCGTCGCGATGATTCGGCAGACAATCGCGGACCAGGCCCGGGGCGGCTCGCGCGCGGAGGTGATTGGCGGCGACGGGCTCTCGGGGCCCTTACCGCACTGCGACGGCCCTTCGGGCGTCGGGGCGCGCACTCCTGCCTGCTCAGACAGAGGCTGTCTAAAAATCGGCTCGCCCGCTCCGGTCGCTTCCGTCCGCGCGCGCAGCGCGCGCTCCCGTACGCGCCCTCCGGGGCGAGCACTCCTGTCGACTCAGTACCGGACGAGCGCGACGACGGGGACCGGGGCGAGCTTGGCGGCGCCGGCGAGGAACGAGAGCTCGATCAGGAGGGCGAGGCCGACCGGCACGGCGCCGAGGCGTCGCACCAGCTCGCAGGTGGCGATCGCGGTGCCGCCCGTGGCGATCACGTCGTCGACGACGAGCACGCGCGCGCCGGAGGTGAGCGCGTCGGTGTGCATCTCGACGGCGTCGGTGCCGTACTCGAGATCGTAGTCGATGCGCGTGGTCGCGCTCGGCAGCTTGCCGGGCTTGCGGACCGGCACGAAGCCGAGCCCGAGCGCGCACGCGAGCGGCGCGCCGAAGAGGAACCCTCGCGACTCGATGCCGACGATCACCTCGGGCGCGAGCGGACGCACCTGCTCCGCGAGCAGATCGATCGAGGCGCGGAAGGCGAGCGGATCGGACAGCAGCGGTGTGATGTCCTTGAAGAGGATCCCGGGCTTCGGGAAATCCGCGACGTCGCGGATGCGGGAGCGGACGAGCTCGAGTCGCGGATCCATCAGCGTTCCTCCTCCGGCGGCAGCTCGCCCGAACCGGCGACGAACGCCGCGAGCCCGAGGTGATCGGGCAGCGTCGCGTCGAGCCGCAGCGGCGTGATCGAGATCAGGCCCTCGTCGACGGCGTCGGTGTCGGAGCCCGCGAGCGTCTCGTGGCGCGATCCCGGTCCGCCGATCCAGAAGTACTCGCGGCCGCGCGGGTCGTGACGCATGACGACCTCGTCGTCGTAGACGCGGCGCCCGAGGCAGGTCACGCGCACGCCCGCGTAGTCGCTGCGGTCGGCGGGGAAGTTCACGTTGAGCAGCGGCGGGGGCGCGCCGTCCGCGCGCGGCGCCGCGAGGAAGCGCTGCACCAGCCCGGCGGCGGCCTTCGCGGCGTTCTCCATCGAGCCGCCCGGTCCTTGCGAGAACGCGATCGCCGGCACGCCTCGCAGCGCCCCCTCCCGCGCGGCCGCGACGGTGCCCGAGTAGAACGTGTCGGTGCCGAGGTTGTAGCCGTGGTTGATCCCGCTCACGACGAGATCGGGCCAGCGCGGCAGGAACTGCTGCCGATAGAGCGCGACGTAGATGCAGTCCGCCGGCGTCCCGTCGATCGCGTGCAGCCCATCGATCGTCCGATGCCGCAGCGGCCGCGCGAGCGTCAGCGCGTGGCTGTTCGCGCTCTGCTCGTGCAGCGGCGCGACGGTCACCACCTCCGCCACCTCCGCGAGCGCCGCCCCCAGGAGCCGAAGCCCCGTCGCGTACACGCCATCATCGTTCGACAGAAGGATCAGCGGCCGCTGCGTCATGGGCCCGCGATGATGGTGCACCCCACCCCGATCGTCGAGCACGTCCCCACCCCCCCGCGCGATCGAGAGCGCACGCACCCCACGACCGAGAGCGCACGCACCCCACGACCGAGAGCGCACGCACCCACGGATCTCGAGACCCGCGGCCCGGAGGACGCAAGGGGGCGTAGGGGCCCCCGCGCAGCGCGCCGCCACGCGGCGACGGCCGGGGTCTGGGGGCGGAGCCCCCAGAAAACACAGAGGCCGCGGAGCGGCGTTTCGCTCTGCGGCCTCTTCGACTCACATCGGGGCGGCGGGATTCGAACCCACGACCCCCAGACCCCCAGTCTGGTGCGCTAACCAGGCTGCGCCACGCCCCGAGTCGGAGGCGGAGGTTAGCCGCAAACGCGCGGAGAGCAAGCGTTCATCGCTCGCGGCGCACGGTCGGCTCGACGCGGACCGCGACGTCCGCGCGCGCCCGTGCATCGCGGGGCGCGGGCG
>JALYRN010000406.1 GCA_030855295.1 Myxococcota bacterium
GTGCGACTCGGTCGAGAGCAGCACGTGCGCGCCGTCGGGCGCGATCAGCGGCGAGACGTAGCCCTCCGCGAGCCACTCGCGCGGCGCACCGAGCGTCGCGCGCGCGCCCGCGGTCGTCGATGCGATCACGACCGGCGCCGGATCCGTCGCGCCGGTCCGGAGCTCCACCGCCTCGCGCGGCGCGCCCTCGTGCGCGCAACCGATCGCGAGCGCGATCATCGCCGCGCTCGCGATCACCGTCCGGCCCCGCCGTCGCCGCGCGATCACCAGCCCCACCGCGAGCAGCGAGGCGAGCATCCCACCCGCGCTCCCGCGCCCGCCGCCCGGCACCGCGCATCCGCAGCCCTCGACCGGCGCGCGTCCTTCCCCGCCGTCGGTTTCGATCGTCACCGCAGCGTCTTCCTCGATCACCGCAGCGTCGGTCTCTTCGGTCATCCCCGCGTCGATCTCCATCACGGCCTCCGGAAGGAGACCGATCGAGCACCACGTCGTCATCCCGCTGGTCACCGTGCACGTGCGCGTCGCCATCACGTGCCCCGCGTGCGACGCCTCGACGGTGTACTCGCCGGGCATCAGCGCGAACGACCACGCGCCCTCGGTCGCGTCCGCGGTCGCGCTCGCGTCACCGGGCATCACGCGCACCGACGCGCCCGGCAGGCGCACCGTCAGATCCTCGGCGCCCACGCCCTGATCCTCGAACACCACGCCGCGCAGCGTGCCCGTCGTCGGCGTCATCGGATCGATCCCCAGCCAGCGCAGCACCGCGTCGCGCACGTGCTCCGCCAGCCGCTGCCGCGCCGCGGGATCGCCGAGCAGCACCGCGTCGGGATCGCATCGGTTCGTGAACGCGAGCTCGCCGAGCGCCGCGGGCATCGTGGTCTCGCGCAGCACCGCGAAGTTCGCCTCCTTGAGCCCGCGATCGCGCAGCCCCCACGCCGCGATCATCGCGGCCTGGATCCCCGCGCCGAGCGAGCGCGAGCGCGCGCCCGCGCCGGTGATCACGAAGGTCTCGGTGCCGGTCGCGGGCGTCCCCGAGTTGGCGTTCGAGTGCACGCTGAAGAACCCGTCGGCCGCGCGCGAGTTCGCATACGCCGCGCGCGCCGAGAGCCCGACGAAGGTGTCGTCGTCGCGCGTCAGCGCCACGCGCACCCCCGCGCCCTCGAGCAGCACCCGCAGCCGCTGCGTGACGTCGAGCACGACGTTCGCCTCCTGCAGCGAGCACCCGACCGCCCCCGGATCGCTCCCGCCGTGCCCGGCGTCGATCACGATCAGCGGCTGCGCCGCAGCGACCCCTGGAAGCGCCAGCACCAGCGCGATCACGACCCCGAGGCACGAGCGGAGAGTCATCGACTCCAGCGTCGGGCCGCCGGGCGGTCGGCGTAAAGCCCGAAAACCATTCTTGCTTTGGGCGAAGCGAGGCGGATACCCTTGCTCGCTCCGTCTGGAATGCGAGCGCCCCTTTGATGCTGGACAGGTTCACGCAGAGCAAGACGTACGGCGTCGCGGTGAGCATCGCAGCCGCCGCGCTGCTGCTCGCCGGGTACGTCGTCCTCTACCAGAGCTCGGCGCTCTGGGTGTTCATCGTCACGTCGCTCGGGCTCCTCGCGGCGCTCGGCATCTGGATGACCGGGCTGCCGCCGCAGGGCTCGCCGCAGGTGCTGCTCGCGCTCCAGGAGGTCGCCTCCGGCAAGAAGCCGCGTCGCCCCGCCGAGCTCCCCGCGAGCGAGGCCCCGACCTGGAGCGCGCTCGAGGATCTCGCCGACAAGCTCGACGGCGATCGCCGGCACGCCCAGGAGCTGCGCGAGCAGCACGGCCTCGCCAGCAAGGAGCTCGAGGCGATCAAGCCGCGCGCGCTCGAGCTCGAGCAGCGCGTGCGCGAGACCGAGGCGCAGCTCGCGGCCGCCAAGCGCGAGGTCGAGGACGGCGAGCGCACGCGCCGCGCGATGGAGGACGACGTCAAGGCGATGCGCCGGCAGGTGCGCGAGGGCGAGGAGCGCCTGACGCAGTACCTCGATCTCCTCTCGAACGGCTTCGGCGAGCAGATGGCCGCCGTCGAGCAGACCACCCGCTCGATGCAGGAGATGAGCGCGTCGCTGCACCAGATCGCGCAGCACGTCGAGGCGCTCGCGAGCAACGCCGAGGAGTCGAGCAGCTCGATCCTCGAGATGACCGCGACCAACGACGAGGTCGCCGAGAACACCGGCAACCTCGCCTCCAGCGTCCGCGAGACCGTCAGCTCGATCGAGGAGATGACCTACTCGATCAAGGAGGTCGCGCGGAACGTCGACGCCCTCTCGCTCACGGCCGAGGAGACCTCGTCCTCGATGAACGAGATGGACGTCTCGATCGACCAGGTGCAGTCGAACGCGAACGAGACCGCGCGCCTCTCCGAGCAGGTCGCGGCCGACGCCGAGATCGGCGCCGAGGCGATCCTCAAGACGATCCAGGAGATCAACCGCATCAAGGAGACCTCGAGCGAGGCGGTGCAGGTCATCTCGAACCTCGGCACGCGCATCGAGGCCATCGGCGACATCCTCGACGTCATCGACGACGTGGCCGAGCAGACGAACCTGCTCGCGCTCAACGCCGCGATCATCGCGGCCCAGGCCGGCGAGCACGGCAAGGGCTTCGCGGTCGTCGCCGACGAGATCAAGGATCTCGCGGAGCGCGCCGGCGCCAGCACGCGCGAGATCGCCGATCTGATCAAGACGATCCAGTCGGAGTCGAAGAAGGGCATCACCGCCGTCGAGCGCGGCGCGGCCACCGTCGACCGTGGCGTCGAGGTCAGCGCGCACGCCGAGACCGCGCTCAAGAAGATCCTCGAGAGCAGCCAGAAGAGCACCGCGATGGTGCGCGCGATCGCACGCGCCACGGTCGAGCAGGCAAAAGGCAGCAAGCAGGTCACCGACGCGATCGGGCGGATCGCCGAGACGGTGCAGCAGATCGCCGCGGCGACCGCCGAGCAGGCGCGCGGCTCCGAGCTCATCATGAAGAGCGCCGAGAAGATGCGCTTGATCACGCAGCACGTGGAGCGCTCCAGCCAGGAGCAGGCGCGCGGCGGCCGTCAGATCAGCCAGGCGATCGAGAACATCTCGAGCATGGTCAACCAGCTGCACCAGTCGCATCGCGCCCAGGCGCGCGGCAGCGAGCAGACGATCTCGGCGGCCAAGCGCATCAGCGAGCTGACGCGCGGCTACGAGGCGCACCTGCGCGAGATGAGCCGCGTCGCCGAGCGCCTCCGCTCGATGGCGTCCTGATTCTCGCAGAGCACGCGCCGCTGATGGCAGCGCGCTGCTGATGGCGCGCGCTGCAGCTCACGCTCCCGGGTCGGCACGGCTCGCGCTTACGTCTCGCCCGTATGAGCGACGCAGGCGAGGTGGTGTTCCGCGTCGCGGGCCTGGCGTTGATGGTGGCGGGCTGGCTCACCGGAACGTGGACGTGGCGATCGCGCGACCGGTGGGGCCGTATGGCCGCCCCGGCGCGGATGGTCGGTGAGGGCGCGTATCGACGCGGCGTCGTGCGCTCGTGGGTCCCGCGCGGAACGCCGATCCGCGTCGTGCTCGTCGGCGCGATGGGCGTGGCGTGGGGAACGCTGACGGGCGCAGTGCTCGCGCCCGCCGGGCTCGTCTTCCTGCTCGCGCCCGCGCACGTCGAGCCGGGCCTCCAGATGATGCTGACGATGAGCGGCCTCGGCGTGTTCGGCACCGCGCTCGGCGGCATCGCCCTCGGATGCGTGCTCGTACGCACCTCCTGCGCGCTGCTCGAGCGCGCGCCCGACGTGCTCGATCGCGCGCTGCCGACCGCGATGTGGTCCGCGATCCATCACGTGCTCGTGCTGACCTCGTTCGTGCTCTTCGCGATCCACGAGCGCGAGCCGGCGATCGCGTTCGCGGTCGCGGTGCCGTGCTCGATCGGGCTCGCGCACGCGTGGGCGCTCGCGCACGGCGCTCGATACGTGGCGCGGCTGAGCGACCTGCACGGGGACGAAGCGCCGATCGGGGATCGAACGCCACTCTGACGCTCGCCCTCCTCGCGCTCATGAAAGGAGCATGGGACTCGTGCTGTACGCCGTCTTCGTGATCGCCATCGTCCTCTGCGCCACGATCGCGACAATCGTGTGGTCAGCGCAGTTCGCGCCGCGCTGGGGGAGCGTGCCCGGTCCCGCGGTGCGCATCGGTCGAGGCGCGTACCGCGACGCCGCGATCCGGCGCCAGGTCGCGCGCGGCACGCCGTCGATGGTCGCGTGGACCAGCGGCATCGGCATGGTGTGGTCGGTGCTGACGACCCTCGTCTTCGCGCCGATGATGCTGTGCGTCGGCGCGATGACCCACGGCGCGGGGCTGATCGGCGTGATCACCGGCGTCGGCCTGGTCGTCACCGGGTCGAGCGGGTTCTTCCTCGGGATCGCGCTCGCGTGCATCGCGTACTTCGTGCTGCGTCGCGATCGCGACGTCGTCGATCTCGCCGAGGGCGCCGTCGTGTGGTCGGTGCTCCATCACCTGGCCGGCCTGCTCTTCGTCGTGCTCCACGCGATCGCGACGCCGGGCCCCGGGCTGCTGATCCTCACCGCGCCGATCTGGGTGTTCGGCCTCGCGCACGCGTACGCGCTCCAGGACGCGGCACACGCGACGCTCGACGGCCCGCCGCCCGACGACGAGGTGCTCTTCGCGTAGGCATGAGCCCCCCGAGCGTCCAGGACTCGGACGGCTCGCCCGACCGAGGCTCGCGGTTTTTCCCGGGCTTTTCAGCAAGATCGGGCGGAACCGCGCAGCGCTGCGATCCCCACCCCGCAGAAAACGCCTCCGAATCGCGGTCTCGCGCGGGCACGTCGCTTGAAGAGTGAGGCGCCATGCGCCGCCTCGCGATCGTCTGCCTCACCGCTCTCTCGCTCTCCGCCTGCATGCAGACCGACCCCGCGCCTCCGATGGGGATGCTGATGGACGAGCCAGGCGAGGTCGGCCTCGCGTCCGCCGATCTCACGGCCGCGCAGCGCCGAGTGCGCGCCGGCCAGATCCGCGACGCCGCGTTCGGCGCCGGCATGGAGCAGGGCTGGATGCTCGCCGGCATCGCGGACGCCGAGACGCGCATGTCGCACTGCTGGTCCGAGCTCACGTGGGCCTGCATGGGACCGAACAGCGCCGACTGCGGCGGCGGTCCGGTGGTCGCGGGCGCGGGCGACGGACCGTGCTCGATCCGTCAGGGCGGGCTTGGCATGTTCCAGTTCGACGCCGGCACCTTCGACGACACGCTGCGCCGCGAGGGCACGCGCATCCTGTCGATCGCCGGCAACACCCAGGCGGCGGTCGACTTCGTCGCGAGCATGGTGATCCGCTCGGCGTACGTGCCGGGCGTCGAGACGCGCGCGCAGGCGATCGCGTGGATGAACGGGGTGCGCGTCGGCAACGGCCGCTGGGACGCGTGGATCCGCACCGTCACCCACTACTACAACGGCTGCGCGCCCAGCTACTCGTGCTTCTCGAGCCGCTACGCGCACTACCGGGACAACACGAGCGGCGTCTACAACGAGATGGGCGCGGCCTTCTGGGTGACCACCCGCGACTGGGGCGCGCAGTACGTCATGCAGACGTTCCCGCTCGCGCGCGATCCCTTCCCGCTCGAGGCCGGCAGCACGTTCACCGGCTACCTCGAGATGCGCAACACCGGCGCGCAGGCGTGGCGTCCGGGGGAGGTCTTCCTCGGCACGACCGAGCCGCGCGACGTCGCGAGCCCGCTCGCCGGCCCCGACTGGATCTCGCCGAACCGCGCCGCGACGATCGATCGCGTGGTCGCGCCCGGAGAGAGCGGCCGCTTCGAGTTCACGGTGCGCGCGCCCGATGCCGCCGGCGAGCACTCGCAGTTCTTCAACCTCGTGCGCGAGGGCGTCTCGTGGTTCAGCGAGAGCGGCGGCCCCGCCGACGGCGTCATCCAGATCCGCGTGCAGTCCACCGCGCCGCCGCCCTGCCCGGACGGCATCGGCGACGCGTGGAGCTGTGAGGGCACCGAGCGCGTGCGCTGCGAGCGCGGCATGGTGTTCCGCGAGCCGTGCGAGCTCGGATGCACCGCCGGCGTGTGCGACGGCCCCGCGGTCGACGAGGACGGCGACGGCTACGGCGCGGACGACTGCGCGCCCGGCGACGCGGCGATCCATCCCGGCGCGCTCGAGATCTGCGAGGACGGCGTCGATCAGGACTGCGACGGCGTCGACGCGATCGACTGCGCGCCCGCCGACGGCGACGGAGGCGGCACCCCGGCGCGGCGCGACGGCGGCATGGGCATG
>JALYRN010000407.1 GCA_030855295.1 Myxococcota bacterium
ATGCGCGAGGGGCCCTTCGTGATCGCCGACTGCTCGGCGGTGCGTCCCGAGCGCACGCTCGCGGCGCTCGTCGGCGACGAGGGCGAGGGAGGCTCGCACCCCGGGTGGCTGCGGCTCGCGAGCGGAGGGACCTTGCTGCTGGTCGACGCTCCGGCGCTCTCCCTGGAGGCCCAGGCGGCGCTCGCGGAGGCGGTCGCGTCTCGCTCGGCGCGCGCGGAGGGAGGCTCGTCCGCGTATCCGGTCGAAGTGCGCCTGCTCGCGCACGCGCGCCTCGAGGTGGCGGGGCTCGCGCGAGTCGGCGCGTTCGACGACGAGCTCGCGCGGCGCCTCGAGCCGCTGCGCCTCGACGTGCCGCCGCTCCGTGAGCGCCGCGAGGACCTGCCCTCGCTCGTGCTCCTCGCGCTCGATCGCGCGTGTCGAACGCTCGGCCGCGAGGTCATGGGGATCGACGAGGCGGCGATCGCGCGGCTGGTCACGCACGCGTGGACCGGCAACCTCCGCGAATTGCAGTCGGTGATCGATCGCGCGGTGATCGCCGCCGAGCCGCCGCGGGTGCGCGAGCAGGATCTGCCGATGCTGCCCGCGCCTCCGGAGCGCGAGGCCCCGAGCGAGGCCGGCGATCCGCTCGACGGCACGTGGACCGAGATCGAGCAGCGCATCCTGCGCGCGGCGCTGGAGCGCGCGAGCGGCAACAAGAGCGAGGCGGCGCGCCTGCTCGGTCTGAAGCGCACGACCTTCCTCGACAAGCTGCGGCGCGCGGGCTTCGACGTCCGCGAGTCGCTGCCGCCGAGCGCGCAGTGAGCCGACAGGAGTGCTCGCCCCGGAGGGCGCGTACGGGAGCGCGCCCGGCGCGCGGACGGAAGCGACCGGAGCGGGCGAGCCGATTTTTGGACAAGCTCGCAGGAGCGCGTCGCTAGGACGCCGAGGGCGCCTCGAGCTCGCGCGCGGCGGCGTCGAGCTCTTCCTGCGCGTGCTCCCAGCGCGCCGTGAGCTCTTCGATCTTCGTCGCGTCGATCTGGAGCGCGTCGAGCACCTTGAAGCGCTCGCCGTCCGCGAGCTGCGCGCCGGGATCGCAGAGCGTCTCGTTGCGCTCGGCCTGCTTCGCCTCGAGCTCGGCGATGCGCGCAAGGAGATCTTCGACCTTCTTCTCGAGAGGGCCGACCTTCTTGGCGCGGAGCTCGCGGAGGCGTGCCTCCTCGCGCCGGCGCGCCTTGTCGTCGTCGCGGTTCTTGGCCCGCGGCTCCTCGGCGACGGGCTTCACCGCGGCACGCGGGGCGCTCGCGGGCGCGGCCTTCGGCGGCGGCGGCGGCGCGGGCTGCTGCTGCTCGCCGCTGATGCGCGCGCGGGAGAGCACCATGTAGTCGTCGAGCGTGCCCGGGTACTCGACGACGCGTCCCTCCTCGACGACCCAGATCTTGTTGGCGAGGCGACGCACCAGCGCGCGGTTGTGGCTGACGAAGAGCATCGTACCGTCGTAGCTCTCGAGCGACTCGATCAGGCTCTCGCACGAGGTGAGATCGAGGTGGTTCGTCGGCTCGTCGAGCAGCAGGAAGTTGCCGGGGCGCACCATCAGGCGCGCGAGCGCGACGCGCGCGCGCTCGCCACCGCTCAGCACCGAGATCGTCTTGTCGATGTCGTCGCCGCTGAAGAGGAACGCGCCGAGCACGCTGCGTACGCGCGTCTGCCCGAGCTCCTTGTTGATCGACGCGACCTCCTCGTAGACGGTGCTGCGGCGGTGCAGCGTCTCGGCGTGGTGCTGCGCGTAGTAGCCGGGCGTGACGTTGTGCCCGAGCGAGATCGTGCCGCTGGTCGGCGGCAGCTCGCCGGCGATCATCTTGAGCAGCGTCGTCTTGCCCGCGCCGTTGGGACCGATGATCCCGATGCGATCGCCGCGGTACACCGTGACGTTCACGTCGGGCAGCACGACGTGCTCGCCGTACGCCTTGCGCACGTGCTCCACCTTCGCGACGTCCTGCCCGGCGCGGTCCACCGGCGGGAACGTGAAGCTCATCGTGCGGCGCTTCCGATAGGTCTCGACCGACTCCATCTTGTCGAGCGCCTTGATGCGGCTCTGCACCGCCTTGGCCTTGTTCGCCTGCGCGCGGAAGCGGTTGATGAACTGCTCGGTCTTCTCGCGCTCGCGCTCGATGTTCTTCGCCTTGTTCTCGAGGATCGTCTCCTCTTCGGCGCGGAGCTCGAGGTACTTCTCGTAGTTGCCGGGGTACTGCCGGACGCCCTCGACCTCGAACGTGACGATCCGGCGGATCTGCTCGTTGAGGAATTCGCGATCGTGCGAGATCAGGACGAACGCGCGGGGATAGCGGGAGAGGAACGCGCTGAACCACGCGACCGAAGGCATGTCGAGGTGGTTGGTCGGCTCGTCGAGCAGCATCACGTCGGGCTGCTGGAAGAGCAGCCCCGCGAGCACCGCGCGCATCTTCCAGCCGCCCGAGAGCTCGCCGATGTCGCGGCCGATGTCCTTGGTCTCGAAGCCGAGACCGGCGAGGATCTTGATCGCCTCGTGCTCCGAGTAGAGCGTGTCGAACTGCGAGAGCCGCTCGTGCAGGTCGGCGAGGCGCGCGGCGGCGTCCATCAGCGCGTCCTCGCTCGCGTCCTGCGCCTTGGCGTAGTCGTCCTCGGCGCTCGCGAGCTCACTCTCGATCTCGGCGTGCCCCGGCACGCTCGAGCGCACGAACTCGAGCAGGCCCTTGCCGCCCTCGATCGCGATGTCCTGGGGCAGCCACCCGACGCGCACGCCGCGCGAGCGACGCACTGCGCCGTTGTCGATCTGCTGATCGCCCGCGAGCACGCGCAAGAGCGTGCTCTTGCCCGACCCGTTCGGACCGATCAGCCCGATGCGATCGCCCTCGGCGACGCGCAGCGAGAGGTCTTCGAAGATCGCGCGCGCACCGAACGAGACGGTGGCGCTCTCCAGGACGACGAGGGACACGGCGGCGGAGGTATAGCAGCTCGTGTCGATCGGCTCGCGTCGATCGGCTCGCGTCAGGTCGACAGGAGCTTGCGGATGTTCGCCTGCTCCCACGCGAGCGCCTGCTCGTATCCCGGATAGGCGCGCTCGCGGCGTCGGAACTCGGGCGTGTGGAAGAGCGTCCGCCCCTGCTCCTCCCGCGCCGGCTCGACGTGGTGGAGCATCTCGTGGAAGACGATGTACTCGACGAACGAGCGAGGCACCCACGGCTGATCGAGCACGGGGTGCACGCGGATCAGGCGCTCGTCGTGGGTGTAGGTGCCGAGCCGGATCGTGCGCTTGCGACGCCGGCCTCGGCCCGGCGCGCCGCTCCGTCCCCACGTGATCTCGACGCCCGAGACCTGACCGGGGAAGTGCCGCGCCTCGATGTCGACGAAGATCGCCGCGAGATCGTGCTGGCGTCCCTCGCTCCGCAGCACCGGGCGCTTCCGCTCTGCGACGAACTGTTCGCGCCGCGCCTCGATGAACGCGCCGAGCTCGCGCGATGCGCGCCGATCGCCGCTCTTCACGTAGCGCCCGAGCGCGGCGACGATCGCCGCGTCGGCCTCGGTGAACATGCGGTGCAGGCGCACACGCATGGCGTCGGGGGCGCGCGCGGTCGAGATCATCGTGCGTCGGTTGCGCGTCAGCTCGAGCCGCACCTGCACGCCGAGCGCGGCGGTCATCGTCCGCTCGATCTCGTGGCGCGCGAGCTCCTCTCGGCGCGCCGCGTCCTGCGTCGCCGCCGTGGGCGCGAGCGTCGCCGGCGGGAGCGGCGCAATCGTCGCGATCGCCAGCGGCCCCAGGATCGGCGCGGACGCGGACGCGCAGGTCGCGTCGAACGAGAACGCGAGCTGGCGCTCGGTCGACGAGCGACGCGCGGGTCCCCGTCGCTCGTTCTGCGGATCACGGCGCATCGCGGAGGCCAATCCTGATCGCCTGCGCAGGGATGTCAACGATTACCCGCGGCGCGAGCGCCGGATCCGCTCGAAGCGTGCCTCGAAATCGGCTCGCCCGCTCCGGTCGCTCCCGTCCGCGCGCCCAGCGCGCTCCCGTACGCGCCCTCCGGGGCGAGCACTCCTGCTCTCACCGAAACGCTTGGACGATGCGCTTGGTCTCGCGCTCGATCCCTTCGGGGAGCGTCCCGACCGCGAGCACCTGCAGGTGATCGGGGCGGATCGCGGCGCGTGCCGCGAGCGCCAGCTCCTCGATCGTCACCGCCTCGATGCGACGTGCGATCTGCTCGAGCGTGAGGTCGATGCCGAACAGCCGCTCGACCACCAGCGACTCCGCGATCGCCTCGGCATCGTCGAGCACGCAGCGCAGCTCGAAGATCGAACGCTTCTTGGCCTTTGCGAGCTCGCCCGGCTCGATCGCGCCGTCGCGCAGCCTCGCCAGCAGATCGAGCACCGTCTTCACGAGCTCGGCCGTCTTCGCGTGCTCGATCGAGGCGCCGACCACGATCAGGCCGACGTCGTCGTACGGCTCGTACGCGCCGAAGGTCTCGTACGCGAGCCCCGTGTCCTCGACGACCGTGCGGAAGAGCCGGGTGCTCATGCCGTCGTCGAGGACGCGCAGCAGGAGCTCGGTCGGATAGCGCAGCGGATCGCGCTCGCCCACGCTCGGCAGCGCGACCCGCACGTCCGTCTGGCTCCCGGTGGTGTCGACGTACGAGAAGCGAGGTCCGCGCACGGCGCGCGCGAAGGGCGGCGGCAGCTCGATCCGGCCGCTCGGTAGATCGCCGAAGCAGCGCTCGATCACGTGCTCGATCTCGTCCGCGTCGATCGCGCCCGCGACCGCGACGACCGAGCTCTTCGCCACGTAGTGCTGGGCGTGCCACGCGCGCAGGTCCGCCTCGGTGAAGCGCGTGAGCGTCGCCTCGCTCCCTGCGATCTTCGCGCCGAGCGGATGCGTGCCGAACACCGCGCGATGCACGAGGTCGTCGGGATCGACGTCGCGCCCGTCCTCGTCGATGCCTTCGAGGATCTCCTCGCGCACGATCCGCTTCTCGACCTCGAGGTTGCGCAGCGTCGGCCCCCGGAAGATCTCCGACAGGATCGCGATGCCCTCCGCGACGTGCTCGGGCGGCACGGTCAGCTCGTAGGTCGTGAAGTCGCTGCGCGTCGCCGCGTGCAGCGTGCCGCCGAGCCCCTCGACGGCGAGGTTGAACTCGAACGCGGTCGGGTGCTCGGCCGTCCCGCGGAACACCATGTGCTCGAGGAAATGCGAGATCCCGTTCAGCGCCGCGCTCTCGTGGCGCGAGCCCACCCGCACGCCGACCATCACGGTGGCGGTGTGCAGGTGCGGCATCGGAGCGATCGCGACGGGCAGGCCGTTCGCGAGGGTGCGGGCCCGGACCTCGAGCCGCAGGGTCGCCGACGCGCGAGCGCTGATCACGAGCGCGCTCGGTGCCTCACGAAGCCTCTTCCCCCGCCGGCTCTTCCGGTTCGGCAGGCGGCGGCTCCGCGCCCTCGGCCGGCTCCTCACCCTCGGCCGGCTCCTCGTCGCCGTAGAGGAGGATCGAGTCGTCGATGCGGAGCGCACCGTCGGCGCGCGCCTGCTCGCGCAGGCTGCGCACGTACGCGCGCAGCATCTCGGCCTGCTTCGACGCGAGGAGCTGCTCGCGGATGCTCGACTGCACCTCGGGCGTGAAGTTCTCCTCGGTCGCCTCGGTGCGCTCCTTCAGACGGAAGATGTACCAGTCGTCGCCGAGCTGCAGCGGCGCCTCCGGCAGGCGCTCGTCGAGCGTGAGCTCGAACGCGGCGCGCGTGAGCTCGCCCGCGTTCGTCGCGCCGGTGACCGGCGTCTCGGTCCGACCGAACGAACGCGACTCGCGCACCTGCGGCGCGAACGTGTCGCGCTCCGGCGGCTCCGGCGCGACGCCGTCCTCGCCGGCCGGAGGCGCGTCCTGCCAGCTCCACGCCAGACGCTGATCGAGCTCCTGCATCGAGCGTCCCTCGCGGACGTAGCCGAGCGCGCGCTCGGCGTCCTCGCGCGCCATCTCGGTCGCGCGTGATCGCGCGAAGAGGCCCTCGGCGAGCTCGCGCTTGGCCTCGTCCTCCGGCACGTCGCCCTCGCGCGTGCCCTCGACCTCGATGATGTGGTAGCCGAAGTTCGTCTCGACGAGGTTCTCGGTGATCTGTCCGGGCTCCGTCGCGAACTGCGCCTCGTCGAACGGCGCGACCATGCGGCCGCGCGCGTTCCATCCGAGATCGCCGCCGCGCCGCGCGCTGCCGGTGTCCTCGCTGTGCGCGCTCGCGAGCGCCGCGAAGTCCTCGCCGGCACGCGCCCGCGCCAGGAGCGCCTC
>JALYRN010000408.1 GCA_030855295.1 Myxococcota bacterium
CGCGGATGTAGGCGGCGCGAACGCTGGCGGTGGCGCCGTCGCTCCGCTCAACCGCGGCGGCGTCGGGCGCTGGGTCGGGCGGAACGGCGCAAGACGCGAGGAGAGCGAGCACGGGAACGGCGAGGGGGAGGCGCGACGGCATGGCGGCGGAGGGTATCGCGAACGTGCGGGGCGGAGGCGAACGACGGCGAGCTCGAGCGCGGGCGATTTTCACGGCGGGAGTTGGTACGTGAGCTCGATGGGGCTCTTGCTCGTGACGGTGACGTCCGGGAGCTGCCCGAGGATCGCGCAGACGAAGCTCGAGCGATGGATGCGCAGCTCGTCGAGCATCTCGCGGTTCGTCAGCTTGCCGCGCGCGCGCAGGACGTCCCACGCGAGGTTGAGCATCCGCGGCGCGACGACCTGTGCGCCGGTCTCGCGCTCGCGCGAGCGCTCGGTCTCCACCCAGATCCCCGAGGGGGTGACCTCCGCGATGCGGTTCTCCTTCGGAGAGGTCCCGAGCGTGTACACGACAGGGTTCGCGCTCGCGACGGCGGCGAGCGCGACGAGCAGCTCGGGCTCGATCTCCTCGTCGCGATCGATCGGGGTCGCGGTGTAGTCGACTCCGCGCGGGTCGGCCCACATCGACTCGCCCCACGTCCAGAGCGCCGCGATCGGGTGCTCGCCCGCCGTCCCGCGCAGCAGCGTCGCGGCCTCGACGTTGGCGACGAGGCCGGAGGTGAGGTTCGAGGACCCGACCATCGCGGCGACGCGATCGCCCGAGCGACCGAGGAAGACCTTCGGGTGGTAGGTGGAGCCACCGGGGTTGAGCACGCGAACGCTCGCGCCGGCTTCGCGGAGCGCGCCGAGCGCAACGTCGGTGGTGGCGCCGAAGACGTTGGTGACGAGCACGCGCGCGCGACCGCGGCGCGCGAGCGCGGTGACCTCCTTGGCGATCAGATGAACGCCGCGCGCCTGCGCGAACGCGACGCAGAGGAGCGCATCGTCGGAGTCGGCGAGCACACCGCGCAGCGCACCCAAGAGCGCGCTGCCTGGTGACGTGACGGCGTCGACGTTCACGAGCCGAGCATAGTCGTCGTACAGCGTGTTTGGGATCTAGTGCTTCTCGCTCTTCTGTACGTCACGAAGAGGAGGTCGGTGGTTCTCCGCGCCACGTGGGAAGACGCCGGTTTGGATGCGCTTTAGTCCGCCCTTGTCGCTGCGGTCGTCGATGCCGGCGACGACTTCGTCGAGGGTGTACCTCCCGTGCAACACCAGCGGCAGATCCCCCAGGCGCCCCGTCAGCCTCCCGGCCAGCCAGCGCGATCGATCCGCGGAGCACCGCGAGCAGCTGCGCGAGATCGCGCCTCAGCGCCGGTCGCGGCGACAGATTCGCCCGCGCGCGCCGATTTCCCCATAGCGCGCGCACGCGGGCGAGCGCCCCGCCCCTACCGATCGCTTGCCGGCCCGAGCGTGGCCCGAGTATCGTGCCGCCCATGCAGCTTCGCAGCATCCCATGCACCATCGTCGTGGTCGCTTTCTCGGCCGCACTTCTTTTCGCGTGCGGAGGCGGCGCGAACCTCGACGACTCCTTGAAGACTCGCGCCGCGTTCGACTTCGGTTGCGACGAGCAACAGATCCGCGTCACGAACCTCGGCGCCAACACTCGCGGTGTCGAGGGGTGCGGGCACCGCGCGACATACGTTCTCGACTGCAGTTCCTACTCGTTTGGGAACTGCACCGGTGGCGACTGGATCGCGAACACCTCAGGCGGCGAAGCCGCTCCGCGATGACGCTGTAGGGCACGACATCGATCTCATCCTGCTGCGCGCTTCGTTCCCTCCTGATACAGCCAGGCCGGCATTGCGTGCTCGAGGTCGCGCCGCCGTGCGCTCGGTGGAAACCGCGGCCGAGGTGGACGTAGAGCATGGTCTCGCCGCGGTCTCCGCTTCGGGGTTGGCGGACGAAGAGGGGATGTTGTTCTTCGAGGTGCGGGAGGCGGCGAGGCAGGAACGTCGCGAGGTCGACATGGCCGAGCTCCTTCAGGTCCTCCAGCAGCGCTTGCCCAGCCCCAGGGCGTGGTCGACGTTCTCGAGCACGGCCTGCTGCGACACCCGGTCGAGCTGGATCACGCAGCCGCTCGGCAGTGACGGGAAGCCGCGCTCGATCTCGCTGTTCACGCTCCGGCGCGTGCCTCCGACGAACGCGCGGAGCGTAGGTTGTACGGACGCTTCCGCGCGCGTCGCAAGTGCGACTCACGTGTCGCGCCTGCGAAGGATGCGGCGTAGTGCGTTCGTGACGACCGCCCATGCAATGACGTTCACGACGAGTCCGATCGCCATCGCAATCGGGCCAGGCAGCTCGTCGCCATCGAATGCCGGACCCGCGCCGAGTGCGCGGGCACAGAGCTGGACTGCGAGCGCAACGACGAGGCCGGGGAGGACCAAGACGAGCGTAAGCGGTGGCACGACGTATCCGAGGGCAGTTGCGCTCACGCCTACGGCGACATCGAACAAAGTCGATCCGTAGCGGCTCATCCGGTGCACCGTGTTCCTGTCGGTGAGCGCTTCGCGGATCGCCCGAGTACACGGGACCTCATCCTGCCGCCCGCTTGGTCTCCTGGTACAGCCAGGCGGGCATTGCGTGCTCGAGGTCCCACTCGAATTGCATCGGTCTCGCGCCTCGGTGGGCTCGGTGGAAGCCGCGGCCGAGGTGGACGTAGGGCATGGTTTCGCCGCGGTCGCCGGTTCGGCGTTGGCGGACGAAGAGGAGGATGTTGTTCTTCGACGTCGGCGAGGCGGCGAGGTAGCGGCGGCCTGCCGGCGCGTCCTCGTGGCAGGTGCTCTGGCTCTCCCAGTGGAATCGGGTGGGGCTGATCGGGTAGTCGTCGTAGAGAGTTGTTGGGGTGTAGTGCTTCTCGCTCTTCTCTAGGGTGATGAAGAGGAGGTCAGTGCTTCTCCGCGCCACGTGGAAGACGCCTGTCTGGATGCGCTTCACTCCGCCCTTGTCGCTGCGCTCGTCGATGCCGGCGACGATCTCGTCGAGGGTGTAGGTCGCGTGGCGCATCAAGGGGAGGTCGCTCAGCGCGCCGCTGAGTCTGCCGCCGAGCCAGCGGGAGCGGTCGGCGAGCACCGCGAGCAGTTGAGCGAGCTCGCGCTTGAGCGCGGGGCGGGACCAGAGGTGCTGCCAGGCGCGGGGCATGTCGGCGTACGGGGAGCGGACCCAGCCGAGGAGGATGAAGAGCCAGCGCTGGATCGGATCGTCGGGGTTCGCGCGCGGAGGGGATGCGCTCGCGATCAGCGCGCTCAGGCCGCTCAGGCGCTCGGTGTCGTCGATGTGGAGCATTCGCGAGAATGCCCGCGCGACCTGGAGGTCTTCGGGGCTCTCCTCCTCCGCGCTCGGCTCGAAGCCCGCCTCGCGGCGCATACGCGTGAACGTCCACGGCGGAGCGCCGGGGCCGTACAGGTCTTCGAGCTCGGCGCCCGTCTCGCGCAGGAACGTCGCGAGGTCGACGTCGCCGAGCTCCTTCAGGTCCTCCACCAGCGCGCGCTTGCCCAGCCCCAGCGCGTGGTCGACGTTCTCGAGCACCGCCGCCTGCGACATCCGGTCGAGCTGGATCACGCAGCCGCTCGGCAGCGACGGGAAGCCGCGCTCGATCTCGCTCTTCACGCTGCGGCGCGTCCCTCCGACGATCGCGCGGTAGCGCAGGTCGAACCGGAAGCGCCGGTGTGCGCCCCCGATGAAGTCGAGCACCGTCAGGCAGTCCTTGCGCTCCGTCTTGCGCAGGCCGCGGCCGAGCTGCTGCAAGAACACCGTCGCGCTCTCGGTCGGGCGCAGGAACAGGACCGTGTCGACGTCGGGCAGGTCGACGCCCTCGTTGAAGAGATCGACGCTGAAGATCGCGCGCAGCGCGCCGGAGCGCAGCAGCTGCAGCGACTCGTCGCGCAGCGCGCGCGGCGTTCCCGCGGAGACGGCGCGCGCGTCCACGCCCGCCTCGGTGAACTTGCGCGCCATGAACTCCGCGTGCGCGACGTCGACGCAGAACCCCAGCGCGCGCATCGAGCCGATGTCCTTCACGCGGCGCTGCACTTCCTGCAGCACCCGGCGCGCGAACACGTCGTCGGCCGTGTACACGTTCGACAGCTGCCCCACGTCGTAGCGCCCGCCCGACCACGGCACCGCGCGCAGGTCCGGCGCGCCTCCGATCCCGAAGTAGTGGAACGGCGACAGCAGCTCTTGATCGAGCGCCTTCCAGAGCCGCAGCTCCGACGCGATGCGCCCGTCGAAGTGGTGCAGCACGCTCTTCCCGTCGGCGCGCTCCGGCGTCGCCGTCAGCCCGAGAAGCACCCGCGGGCGCACGTGCTCGAGCAGCCGCTGGTACGTCTCCGCGGCGGCGTGGTGGAACTCGTCGACGATCACCACGTCGTACGCGTCGGGCGCGAGCTCCGCGATGCGCGCCTCGGACAGCGACTGGATGCTCGCGAACACGTGCTCGCCGCGCACCGGGCGCTCGCCCGACACCATCAGCTCGCCGAACGCGGCGTCCTTCAGCACCACCTGGAACGCGGCGATCGTCTGCTCGAGGATCTCCCTCCGGTGCGCCACGAAGAGCAGCCGATCGCGCGGCAGCTCCTTGCGTAGCCGCTGGTAGTCGAGCGCCGCGACGATCGTCTTCCCCGTCCCCGTCGCCGCGACGACCAAGTTCCGCGTGTGACCGCGCGCCCTCTCGGACGCCAGCTCGTCCAAGATCTCGCGCTGGTGAGGACGCGGCTCCACGTCGAAGACGAAGAAGCGGCGCGCGCTCGAGTTCTTCTGCACCGCGATCGCGCGGTCGAACTCGTCGGGGTCGTACGCGCGGAACTCCGGGTCGTCCCAGTACTGCTCGAACGTCGCGCGGAACTTGTCGAGGATCGGCCCGTTGTCGATCTGCGACAGCCGCACGTTCCACTCGAGCCCGTCGAGCATCGCGGCGGCCGACAGGTTCGAGCTCCCGATGCACGCCGTCGAGAACCCCGAGTCGCGGTGGAACAGCCACGCCTTCGCGTGCAGCCGCGTGCGCGTCGTGTCGTACGAGATCTTCAGCGTCCCGCCGAGCGCCAGCAGCTCGTCGAGCGCGCGGCGATCCGTCGCGCTCATGTACGCCGTCGTCAGGATGCGCAGCGAGCCGGGCTTCCTCCGCACCAGCGCGCGCAGATCCTCCTCGACCAGACGGAAGCCGCTCCACTTCAGGAACGAGCACAGCAAGTCGACGCGATCCGCCGACGCGAGCTCGCGCTTCACCTCGGGGCCGAGCGAGACGTCGTGCCGGCCGTTCACCAGCAGATCACTCACGCCCAGCGGGATCTCCGGGCGCAGCGGCGACACTGCCACCCCCAGCGACGTCGCCGCGGGATCGCGCACCGCGAGGAGGCGGCGGCCGGGGAGGGCGACGGAGTCTTCGGGCGATGCGCCGGAGCGCGGCACCGTCTCGAGCAGCGCCAGCACGCGGTTCGTCAGCTCGATCTGCTGCGCGAGCGCCGCCTCCTTCTCGGACGTGGGGAACGACGCGAGGGCGTGGACCAAGCGCGCGTGCATCAAGCGCGCGAGCGCGCGTGGGGCGTCGGTGGGGTCGAGCAGCTCGGTGTCGCGCAGCTCCTCCGCGAGCGACGCGAGCGCGGCGTCGATCGCGCGGGTGATCGGCGCGTCGTAGACGCCTGGGACGATCGGGCGCCGGCCGTCTGCGCTCACGGAGCGAGGGTACACCGCGACGACGTTCCTCGCGCTCGGCGCTCGACAGGCGCGCTCCCGTTCCTCGCGCTCGGCGCGCGACGATAGGACCTATACGCAGATGTTCCGCCGGTGCAACGTCGGAGCACGCACCCCGCGAACAACGCGAGCGGGCGGGCCCGCATCGCGCGAGCCCGCCCGTTCTCTACGTTCCGCCCGCCCCCCGCCGCGCGCTTCAGCCCTGCGTCTGGAACATGAACGGGTAGCTCACCGCGGTCGGGCTGTTCGCCGCGGGGAACTGCCAGCGGCTCACCGCCTGCGTCACGCACTGCTCGATGTCGGCGCTGTGCAGATCGTTCGCGCCCGACACCCGCACGCCCATCACCCGGCCCTCGGGGTGGATCATCCAGCTCATCCCGAGACGACCCTCGAGGTCGGGGCGCGACTGCAGCGCGCGCTCGTAGCAGTGACGCACCTGCGCGCGGTTCCGCGTCACCACGCGGCGCACGTCGTCGCGCGACAGACCGCCGGCCGCCACCGACGCGCACTGGCCGTCGGGGCCCGTCGCGCAGCGCAGCAC
>JALYRN010000409.1 GCA_030855295.1 Myxococcota bacterium
CGACTGGTGCAGGTGCTCGTCGAGCGGCGGCGGCAGCGCGCGGCGGCGCGTCACCCCGATGTGCATCGTCCCGAGCACGTAGGAGGGCTCGGTGGAGCCCTCGCCGCGCACCTCCCACAGCCACGCGCGAAGGTGTCCTGTCTCCTCGGTCTCCGGCGGCGGCGGGCGATGCTGGGCCGTGACGTCCCCGCCGACGCCGACGCGCAGGACCTCGCGATTGCCCCCGCAGGCGGCGAGCGACGACGCGAGCGACAGGCACGCGAGCAGCGAGACGGTGGATCGACGGCGCACGGCCGGCGTGTTCTACCAGCGAACAGCGTCGCGAGCCGTGGTGTCGCGCATGTTGCAAAGCAGCGCGCGCCCCGGGCGCCGCGTATGATCGCCTCCTTCTCGATCGTCAGGGGGACCCCGATGCATCCATACGTTCGCTTCAGCTCGCCGACCGCCGCGCTCTCACTCGCGATCCTGATCGCCATCGCGCCCGCCACCGCGCTCGCGGGCGCCTGCCCGACGTGCGAGACGAACGCCGACTGCGAGGCGCTCTTCCCAGGCGAGCCCGCGTTCTGCGTGATCCACGACGGCGATGTCGGCTGCGGCGACCTGCGTCAGATGTGCTGTCCTGGTCAGGGCTGCAGCACGTTCAGCGGCCGGCCGAGCTGCGAGGCCGCAGGCACGTGCACCGTCGTCGGTACGGTCGAGACCGACGCCGGCACGATGGCGAGCGACGCCGGCGCAACGCCGATCGACAGCGGCAGCACGCCGGTCGATGGTGGCGGTGTGGTGCCCGACGCGACCACGATCGGGACCGACGCCGGGAGCTCCGACGTCGCGTCGGGGGGATGCTCGTGCCGCGCGGGCGGGGGCGCCGACGCGCGCGGCTCGATCATTATCGGCGGGCTGGCGCTCGTCGCGCTCGCGCTGCGGCGCCGCCGGGGCCGATGATCGCATCGCCCGCGCTCGTCGCGCTCCGCGCGAAGTACCTCGAGATGAAGCGGATGCGCGTGTCGCACGAGGGCGGCTCGGCGGAGGACCCGACCGCGGCGATGCGCGCGCTCGCGGCGCGTTTCCCGGGGGCGCTGCGCGAGATCGACGAGCTCTCGATGTCGACGATCGATGCGCGCATCGCCGAGCTCGAGCGCGCGATCGAGGGGGACGCGCCCGAGCCGTGGATGATCGCGCTCGCGCGCTACCACGCATGGCTCCGCCTCGCGCTGGCGCTGCGTCGCGAGGTGCCCGACCGCAGCATGTCGGGCGCGCGGGCGTGGCTCGCGACGGTGATCGTCGCGGACGAGGAGCTCGGCGCGATCGACGAGGTCGACGACGAGACGCTCGGCGCGATCCTGCGGCCGCCGGCGGGGCGCCTGAACCGCGTGATCTTCCTGCGCGTGGCCGCCGAGCTCGACGCGACCGACGAGTGGATCGAGTCGCTGCTCCGTGACCCGTCGGAGCACGCACTGCGCCACTGATCGAGCGTCAGTCAGAGGTGCACGCGAGCTCGCGGCACACTGTCCGCGTGCCGACCTCGCCCCTGCAGCACACCGCGTCGGGCTCGATGCAGGGCTCGTCACGCCAGGGATCGCAGCGCTCGCCGTCGGGCGCAGGGCACGTCGGATCCTCGAAGCAGCCGCGTGATGCGTCGAAGCGCATCCCGGCCCCGCAGTCGCACGCGGGCGCCGCACAATCTCTCTCGCAGAGGCGGCCACAGTCGCTGTGACAGCAGAGCGCGCTCCAGTCCCCGCCCGTCGACGCACAGAGCGACGCGGCGTCGACGCTGCAGGCGGAATCGGGCGCGCAGCCCGACGTGCCTTCGTAGAACGTGCGCCCCGGACCGCAGTCGCATGCGACGCGCGCGGGGGCGTCGCGGGTGCACGAGGGCTCGCCGCAGCGGAGGCCGCACATCGCGTCGGGCACGAACGTGCCGCCGCTCGCGATGCAGAGCTCTTCGTCGGTGCAGCTCGGACTCTCCACGCAGCCGACGCCCTCCTCGTACGTGCGGCCGGGTCCGCAGTCGCAACCTGGGTCGACGCAGAGCTCGTTGGGGGGAACGCCGCACCAGTAGTGTCCACATGTCTCGTCGACCCAGCGGCCACCGGTGCTGCGGCACAGCGACGTCTCGCACGCTGCAAAGGCCGCCTCGCACGACTCGCGCGTCGGATGGCGCGCGTCGCAGTCCGCGCCGGCGCACGAGCACGACCGATGCGGCACGCACGCGGTTCCGTCCCATACCCACGCGCGGATCGCGCCGGGCGGCAGGTCGTCGCAGTCGATCGCCTCGCACGCGCAGCGGCCGTCGTGCGCGTCCATCGGCACGCACTCGCGCGCGATCGGAGCACCGGGCCAGGACGCATCGGCACGCGGCGGCGAGGTCGCATCGAGCAGCAGGGGCGCGCCGGCATCGAGCGGCCCCTCGTCGGCTCCGGGATCGATGCCGTGCAGCAGATAGCATCCGGGCATCAGCCCGAGAACAGCCAGAGCGAGGCTCGAGCGAAAAAGCATCTCGCCCTCCGAGCAAGCGCGGTGCCGCAGAATTTCGGCGAATTTCGCTGTGCCGTCGCGTGCCGATCCCGCGGTTCCGCGCGGCGGTTTTTTCCCGCATTTTCGACAGATCGCGCGGGTGTCGGCAGGAGCCCTGTAATTTCCACGGCTTACGGGCGCGATCCTGTCCCCGGGGTCAGAGGCCGATGTCTACGCGGCGGCCGGCTTCGACGAGGGAGCGCTGGCCGGCCTCGAGGACGCGGACGACGGCGTGGCCGCTCTTGCCGCTCGCGAGCGGCTGCTCGCGGGTGCGCACCGCGTGGAGGAAGGCTTCGCACTCGCGCATCAGCGGCTCCGCCATCTTGAGCGCGGGCACCACGATGTCGCCGGTCCGGATGCGCACGCCCTGCTCGTAGGTCAGCGCCTTGGGCGGAGGCTCGACGCCCTTGTCGAAGAGCGTGAGCTTCATGTCGGGCGACGCGTCGTCGAAGACCGCCATCTTCTTGGTGCCGACCACCGTGAGGCGACGGGTCTTGTGCGGGTCGAGCCAGCTGACGTGCACGTGCGCGAGCTTGCCGCCGCGGTAGCGCACGGTCGCGAACACGACGTCCTCGATGGCGCGCTCCTTCTGGAGGAAGACGCCGCCGCTCGCGCTGACCGACTCGGGCTCGGCGTCGAGCAGGTAGTTCGCGACCGACAGATCGTGCGGCGCCAGCGACCACCACGCGTTCTCGTCGCGGCGCACCACGCCGAGGTTGGTGCGCTGCGAGGTGACGTAGAGGACCTCGCCGAGCTCGCCGCTGCGGACGATGTCCTTCAGCCGCTCGACCGCGGGATGG
The DNA here is from genome assembly GCA_030855295.1 of Myxococcota bacterium. Classification (GTDB taxonomy): domain Bacteria; phylum Myxococcota_A; class Polyangia; order Polyangiales; family Sandaracinaceae; genus Sandaracinus. Next base: position 3,315 of record JALYRN010000409.1, read on the forward strand.
TAGAGCAGCAGGTGCCCGACCATCAGGATGCGCTCGCCGCGATCCGCGATCTCGCAGAGCGCCGCGCTCGAGCTCGCCCCGAGCGTCAGCGGTTTCTCGACCAGCGCGTCACGCCCGCTCTCGAGCACGCGCCGCGCGATCTGCTCGTGGCTCGGCGCGTCGGTCGCGATCACCACCGCGCGCACGCCCTCGTCGGCGAGCACGTCGTCGAGCGACGACGTCGTCCTCACGTCCGGCCACGCGCGCGTGACCGCCGCGAGCGCGTCGGCGCCGACGTCGCAGACCCAGCGCAGCTCGGCGCCCCGCAGCGACGCGAAGCTGCGCACGTGGTTCTTGCCCCAGCCGCCCGCGCCGACGACCGCGACGCCGATGCTCGCGTCGCTCAACCCGCGCTCTCCAGCACGACCGCGAGGCCCTGGCCGACCCCGATGCACAGGGTCGCGATCCCGTAGCGCGCGCCGCGACGCTTCATCTCGTGCGCGAGCGTCACGACGATCCGCGCGCCGCTGCAGCCGATCGGATGCCCGAGCGCGATCGCGCCGCCGTTCACGTTCACCTTCGCCGGATCGAGCCCGAGCTCGCGGATGCACGCCAGCGACTGCGCCGCGAACGCCTCGTTGAGCTCGACGAGATCGATCTGATCGGCGCGCAGCCCCGCGCGCGCGAGCGCCTTGCGAACCGCGGGGATCGGCCCGATGCCCATCACGTTCGGGTGCACGCCGGCGGTCGCGCTCGCGACCACGCGCGCGAGCGGCTTCACGCCGTGCGCCTTGGCCCAGCGCCCCGACGCGAGCAGCACGGCGGCCGCGCCGTCGTTGAGCGGCGAGCTGTTGCCCGCCGTCACCGAGCCGTCCTTCTTGAACACCGGCTTCAGCTTCGCGAGCGCCTCGATGCTGGAGTCGGGGCGGATGCTCTCGTCGCGATCGACGATCGTCTCGGCTCCGCCCTTCTTCGCGGCGGGGATCGTCACCTTCGCGAGCTCGTCGTCGAAGCGGCCCGCCTCCCAGGCCCGCGCCGCCTTCGCGTGCGACTCGACCGCGAACGCGTCCTGATCCGCGCGCGAGACCTTGTACTCCGCCGCGACGTTCTCGGCGGTCTCGCCCATCGAGATCATCGGGAAGCGCTCGGCCATCTTCGGGTTCTGGAAGCGCCAGCCGAGGCTGGTGTCGTAGACGGTCGGCGGCGTGCGCGGGAACGCCTCGTCGCTCTTGGCCATCGCGTAGGGCGCGCGCGTCATCGACTCGACGCCGCCGGCGATCATCACCTCGGCGTCGCCGAGCTTGAGCGCGCGGGCGGCCTGCACCACGGCCTCGAGCCCCGAGGCGCAGAGCCGGTTCACGGTCACGCCCGTGACCTCGTACGGCAGATCCGCGAGCAAGAGCGCCATGCGCGCGACGTTGCGGTTGTCCTCGCCGGCCTGGTTCGTCGCGCCGAAGATGACCTCCTCGAGATCCTTCTTCGCCGCCTCGTTGCGCCCCATCAGCGAGCGCATCACGTGCGCCGCGAGATCGTCGGGTCGCACGCTCGCGAGCGCGCCGCGGTGCTTTCCGATCGGCGTCCGGATGCCGTCGAGGATCAGGGCGTCGTCCATTCCGCTCGTCATCGTCGTCATCCTCCGAAGCTCGGCTTGCGCTTCTCGTTGTAGGCGGCGATCCCCTCGCGCGCGTCGTCGCTCTCGAAGAGGCGCTGCTGCAGCTCGCGCTCGAGCGCGAGGCCCTGCTCGAGCGCCATCTCCGCGCCGGTCTGCACCGCGCGCTTGATCGAGCCGACCGCCATCGAGGCGCGCGCCGGCGGACAGAACGAGCGCGCGTACTCGGTCGCGCGATCGAGGAAGCCCTCCTTCTCCCAGACGTGGTTGACGAGGCCGTGCTTCGCCGCCGCCTCGAAGTCGAAGAGCTGTCCCTCCGCCATCATCTCGATCGCCTTGCTCTTGCCGACGAGGCGCGCGAGCCGCTGCGTCCCGCCGGTGCCCGGCAGCACGCCGAGCGCGACCTCGGGCAGGCCCATCTTGCCGGTGCCCTTCGCGGCGACGCGGAGATCGGCGCTCATCGCGATCTCCATGCCTCCCCCGACGCAGTGGCCCTCGAGCGCGGCGATCACGAGCTTCGGCGTGTGCTCGAGCCGGAGCATCGTCTCGTTCGCGTGCAGGCAGAACATGTACTTGTAGCGGGTGCTCACGCGCCCGAGCATCGCGATGTCGGCGCCCGCGCAGAAGAACTTCTCCCCGGCGCCGGTCAGCAGGATCACGTGCGCGCTCTCGTCGAAGCGCGCCTCGAGGATCGCCTCGTCGAGGTCGCGCATCATCTCGTGCGAGTACGCGTTCGCCGGCGGGTTCGTCAGCTCGATCCGCGCGACCCCGTGCTCGTCACGCTCGTAGCGCACCAGCCCGTGCTTCATCGTCGTCATGGGCGGGAGGGGTTCCACACGCCCGCGCTCCCGTCGATGCGCGCGCTCACGAAAACCAGCACGCCCCGGCGCTCGTCCACGCTCCGGCCGCCGCGAAGACGCAAGGGGGTGTAGGGGACCCCGCGCAGCGCGAGCGCAGCGAGCGGAGGCGGGAGGGGGGACCCGATCCGGCTTTGCCGGGCGGGGGGAGGGGCTGCGTCAGCCCCTCCGAAAGGTCAGCGCAGCATCGCGCGGCACTCGCGCACGTACGCGCCCTCGCCGCTGTCGACGCACGACTGGTAGGCCTCGCGCGCGCCGGTCCGGTCGCGCTGGGCGTCGCGCGCTGCACCGAGGACGAGCCACGCGAGCGAGCTCGTGGGGTCGATCGTGCTCGCGCGCTCCGCGTGCTGCGCGGCCTGCGCCATGTCGCTGCTGCGACCGCGGTTCAGGAGCGCGAACGAGAGCTGGGCGAGCGCCTCGCTGCCGTTCGGGTTCAGCGCGATCGCGCGCTCCCAGATCGGGACCGCCCGCGCCGAGCGACGCATGCGCATTCCCTCTTCGAC
>JALYRN010000410.1 GCA_030855295.1 Myxococcota bacterium
CCGATCGGCGCGATGCTCGAGCCCGGGCGGCGTCTCTTCCGCATCGGCGACCTCTCGTCGCTGTGGCTGATCGTGCACGCGTTCGAGCGCGACGCGGTGCGCATCTCCGCGGGCGCGCCGGTGCGCATCGCGCTCGCCGCGCTGCCGGGGCGCACGTTCGAGGGCACCGTCGCGCGGGTCGGCGGCGAGGTCGAGAGCGCCTCGCGCACGGTCGAGGTGCGCATCGATCTCGCGAACGAGGGAGGCGTGTTCCTCCCCGGCATGAGCGCGACCGCGTGGCTCCCGGTCGGCGCCGAGGGCGACATGCTGCTCGCGGTGCCGGCGATCGCGCTGCAGCGGCTCGAGGAGAGCTGGGTGGCGTTCGTCCCGGGCGAGGAGCCTGGCGAATTCGAGATCCGACAGGTCGGCCGTGGTCGCGACCTCGGCGACGAGGTCGAGATCCAGAGCGGCCTGCGGGCCGGCGAGCGCGTCGTCGTGCAGGGCGCGTTCCTCCTCAAGTCCGAGGCCGAGCGCGCGCGCGGCGGCGGCGGAGGCCACCACCACCACTGAGTCGACAGGAGTGCTCGCCCCGGAGGGACCGGACGGAAGCGCGCGCTTCGCGTGCGGACGGAAGGTCCTGGAGCGGGCGAGCCGATTTTTTGACAGCCACTGAGCCGACAGGAGTGCTCGTCCCGGAGCGGGCGAGCCGATTTCAACACAGACAATGAGGACGAGCTGATGATCGAATCGATCGTTCGGAGCTCGAGCGCCCGCCCCGCGCTCGTGATCCTGCTCGCGCTCGCGGCGTCGATCGCGGGCACGCTCGCGTTCGTCGATCTGCCGCGCGACGTGTTCCCGGATCTGTCGACGCCGGTGTTCAACGTGCTCGTGCAGAACCCGGCGATGGCCGCCGAGGAGCTCGAGGTCGCCGCCGCGATCCCGCTCGAGACCGGCCTCACCGGGATCCCCGGCGTGCGCCGCGTGCGCTCCTCGAGCCAGGTCGGCGTGACCGCGGTGACGGTGGAGTTCGAGCCGGATGCCGACTACTTCCAGTCGCGGCAGTACGTCTCGGAGCGCGTCGCCGCGATCGCGCCGACGCTGCCGCCGGGCACCGAGCCGCCGCTGGTCTCGAGCCTGACCGGGCGGCTCAACGAGATCCTCGAGCTGACGCTCGAGGCCGAGCCGGGCGCCGCCGATCCGATGGCGCTGCGCGACCTCGCGGAGAACGAGATCCGCCAGCGGCTGCTCGCGGTGCCCGGCGTCGCCGCGGTCGAGCGGCTCGGCGGATACCTGCGGCAGTTCCAGATCCAGATCGATCCCGAGCGCATGGCGGCGCGCGGCGTGACGCTCGCGGAGGTGCTGCACGCGGCCGAGACGGCGTCGCAGAACGCCGCGGGCGGTTTCGTGGTGCAGGGGCCGATCGAGTGGTCGGTGCGCGCGGTGGGTCGCACCGACTCGGTCGAGGCGCTGCGCGAGACGGTGGTCGCGCTGCGTGGCGACGTGCCGGTGCTGCTCGGCGATGTGTCCGACGTGCGAGAGGCCCCGGCGGTGCGGCGCGGGCTCGCGCACCGGCTCGAGGGCGAGATCGTCAGCCTGCGGATCGTGAAGCAGTTCGGCGCGGACACCTCGCAGGTCGGCGCCGCGGTGCGCGCGGCGACCGCCGAGCTCGCGCCGGCGCTGCCCCAGGGAGTGCACCTGAGCGTCGCCTACGATCAGTCGCAGATCGTCGACGACGCGCTCTCGGGCGTCGGGCGCGCGGTGCTCGCGGGCGCGCTGCTGGTGGTGCTGGTGCTGCTCGCGCTGCTCGGGGATCTGCGCGGCGCGCTCGTCGTGACGCTGACGATCCCGCTGTCGATCGCGATCGGAGGCCTGTTGCTTAGCGCGCTCGGGATCGGGCTGAACACGATGACGCTCGGAGGCTTGGCGATCGCGGTGGGATTGGTGGTCGACGCGTCGATCATCGTGGTCGAGAACGTCGCGCACCGGCTCGCGGGCAGCGACGTGGGCGGTGCGGCCGGCGGGAGGGAGGCGCGCCGAGCGATCGCCGCGCGCGCCGCGAGCGAGGTCGGGCGGCCGATCGCGTTCGCGACCTGCATCGTGGTCGCGGTGTTCGTGCCCCTGTTCGCGATCCGCGGGATCGAGGGGCGGATGTTCGCGCCGCTCGCGGCGGCGGTGATCGCGGCGCTGCTCGCGTCGCTCGCGCTCGCGCTGACGCTGACGCCGGTGCTCGCGGGGATGCTCCTGCGGCCGCGGCCCCCTGGCGCGCCCGAGAAGGTCGCGCTCATCCGCGCGATCGAGCGCGCGTACGCGCCGCTCCTCGACGCCTGCATGCGGCACGCGGTCGCGGTGCGCGCCGGAACGCTGCTGCTGACCATTCCGGCGCTGCTGCTCGCGTTCTCGCTCGGCGGCGACCTGATGCCGGAGCTCGACGAGGGCGCGCTGCTCCTCCAGACGGTGCTGCCGGCGGAGGCGTCGCTCGACCAGGTCGATCGTGTGAACCACCGCGTCGAGGACGTGCTGCGAGAGTTCCCGGAGGTCGAGGATGTCGTGCGCCGCACCGGCCGCTCCGAGAGCACCGAGGACCCGATGCCGCACACGATCTCCGACGTGCTCGTGGTGCTGCGGCGCGATCGCGAGCGCACGGGCGAGGAGCTGGAGGCCGCGATGCGCGAGCGCCTCGAGCGCGTGCCGGGCGCGACGGTGCTGTTCACGACGCCGCTCGGGATGCGCATCGACGAGGGCCTCGGCGGCACCCCCGCCGATCTCTCGGTGCGCGTGTTCGGCGCGGAGCTCGACGTCCTCGCCGGGCTCGCGGAGCGCGCGAGAGAGATCGTCGAGCGCGTGGAGGGCACGGCGGACGTCCGAGCGGAGCAGGCCTCGGCGCTGCCGCAGATCCGCATCGACGTCGATCGCCTCGCGGCCGCGCGCGTGGGGCTCACGCCCGGCGACGTCGTCGGCGCGGTCCGGGTGGCGCTGGTCGGCGAGCGCGTCGGCGAGATTCTGCGCGGCGCGCGCCGCCACGATCTCGTGGTGCTGCTCTCCGAGCATCGCCGCGAGGATCCCAGCGCGATCCGTCAGATCCTGCTCGACGGGCACGACGGCACGCGCATCCCGCTCGCGCAGGTGGCGTCGATCGAGCAGACGGTCGGCCCTGCCGCGATCCGGCGCGAGGCCGGCACCCGGCGCGTCGCGGTCGAGGCGAGCGTCACGGGGCGTGATCTCGCGAGCACGGCGTCCGAGGTCCGCGAGCGTCTGCAGGCCGAGCTCGATCCGCCGACCGGCTACTTCTTCGACGTCGGGGGCCGCGCCGAGACCCAGTCGGACGCGATGCGCTCGCTCGGGCTCGCGATCGCGCTCGCGCTCCTGGCGGTGCTCGCGCTGCTGGTGCTCGCGCTCGGATCGTTCGGCGACGCGCTGGTGGTGCTCGCGACGCTGCCGGACGCGCTGGTCGGCGGCGTGCTCGCGCTCTGGATCGCCGGCGAGACGTGGAACGTCTCGTCGCTGGTCGGGCTGATCGGCCTCTTCGGGATCGCGGTGCAGAACGGGCTCGTGCTGGTGACGCAGACCCGCGGCCTGATCGCGGAGGGGCGTCCCTTCGACGAGGCGCTGCGCGAGGCGAGCCTCGGCCGCGTGCGCCCGAAGCTGATGACGGCTGCGACCGCGATGCTCGGCCTGATGCCGATCCTCGTGCTCTCGCTGCCCGGCGTCGAGCTCGAGCGACCGCTCGCGATCGTGATGATCGGCGGCCTGCTGACCTCGACCGCGTTCACGCTGCTCGCGCTGCCGACGTTCTACTCGCTGGTGCACGAGTGGCGCGAGAAGAGGCGGCCGGTCGGCTGACGCGCCCTCCGGGGCGAGCACTCCTGTCGGGAGTCAGATCAGGATCGACGCGCAGCCGAAGACGACGTCGAGGCCGCCGCTGGTGGTGGCGGTCTCCTCGCGCGCGAAGTCGCAGCTCGAGGGGCACAGGATCACGCGCGTCGGCGCGCTCGCGTCGTCGTAGTGCCAGCCGCCGCGCGCCGGATCGCAGCCGTCGGCCGAGACGCTGTACGGGATCGTGGTCGAGCCCGACGCGCCGCGGATCACGACGTTGACGCGGCGCGGGTCGAGCACGCTGCCGTCGGGCGGCGGAGGCAGCGCGACCTCGCACGCGATGCGCGAGTTGCGCACGACGCTGGTGGCGACCGCGTCGAAGAAGGGCCCCCAGGCCGCCGCACCGTCGCAGATCTGCGCGCGCACCCCGCCGGTGCGCGCGACCAGCGTGGTGTACGTGTAGCCGGGGCTCGAGGGCATGGTGCCGTCCGGGAACGCGCAGCGCGCGCTCGGGTCGGTCTCCGAGCCCCAGCCGTAGATCGCGTCGAAGGTGTAGCCCTCGAACAGCGATCCGTAGGTGGACGTGAGGATCCCCGGGCCGAGCGCGCGCGTGGTGGTCCACGGCGAGATCCCGCCGGGGTAGTCCTCGAGCGACGTCTCGGTCATCGGCGCGCCCGTGGAGTTGCAGCTGCCGCCGGAGTGCGGGCGCGCGCAGGTGCGCGCGTTGTCGTCGGTGACGACGACGATCGTCTTGGTGGCGCCGTCCCGAAGGAGATGACGCCAGGGCGCCGACCCGATCGCGGCGCCCTCGGTGTACCCGACCGTCTGCCCGAGCGTCCCCAGGATCTGCTCGATCGGCTGGGTGCTCTTGATGTCGACGTCGACGTGGAAGAAGCGGTCTCCGTCGCCGCACGACGCGTCTCCCGCGAGCGGCGGCGGGATGCAGATCGGGTAGCGGCTCGAGATCGGCGCGGTGCCGCGCATCGAGAGCAGGATCACGCGGTAGTCGACGCCGCTCGCGAAGATCTGATCGGCGAACGCGTTGAGGCCGGTGCGCACCTGGTCGATCGCGGGCTGCATCGAGCCCGAGTTGTCGACGACCCAGATCACGTCGACCGGAAGGCGCTCGACCTCCACGGGGACGCTCGCCATCGCGCATGCGGCGTCGGGATCGACCATCACCGGCGCGTCGGTCGGTCCGACGTCGATCGGTGGGCCGGCATCGAACGGGCTCGCGTCGCCGCGCGAGCCGTCGATCGAGGCATCGCCCGGTCGCCCACCATCGCGCTCGGTCGGCGGGACCGTGCACGAGAGGAGCGCCACGCACACGAGCACGACCCACGACAGCTGCCGCGACACCCACCCAGCGTACACCAGCGGCTCCTCGACGAGATCGGTGAACGCCGTTACACCGAAGATCGTCGTGTCGCTGACCCGCGTCCGCTCCGGTTTCGTCGCATTCGCGATCGCGCTCGCGGGCTCGGCGCTCGCGTCGCCCGCGGGCGCGCAGGAGATCGCCGGAGGGATGCCGCGCGCCGGCGAGCCCTCCTGGGGCGACTACGTGTCGCCCGAGCGGCGCACCGCGCGGCAGCTGCGCCGCGACGGCCTGGTGCGCCTGCTCGACGCGCTCGGGTCGACCGGACAGGGGCTCGGCCCGCCGCCCGAGGTGCTCTTCGAGCAGGCGCTGATCCGGTTCGAGCGGGCGCGTCGCGCGCTGCCGCAGGATCCCGACCTCCTCTACTTCACCGCGCTCGCGCTCGGCGGCTGGCACCGCATGGTCGACGGACACGTCGAGCGGCGTACCGACGAGGCGATCGCGGCGTACGAAGAGCTGCGGCGCGTCGATCCCGACTACCACGCGGATCGCGTCGCGTTCGAGCTCGCCCTGCTGCGCTCGCGCCGCGGCGAGCACACCGAGGCGGTCGCAGAGTACCGGCGCGTGATCGACGCCGCGATGCTCGACCCGGCGCCGCCGCCCTACGCGATCACCGATCGCGAGCGACAGCTGGCGCGGCTCTACGTCGCGGTCTCGCCGGCGACTGCGCACCTGAACCTCGCCGAGAACACGATGATGATCGGCGACCTCGACAGCGCGATCGCGGCGTATCGTCGCGCCGCGGATCTCTCGTCGGACGATCCGGTCACGCGCGTGCTCGCGCTCTGGGGCCTCGCGCTCGCGCTCGATCGCAGCGGTGACACGCGCGACGCGATGGCGACCGCGCGCCGCGCGATCCAGGGCGATCCCTATCCCGTCGACGTGCCGCCGCTCGGCATCGATCACCAGGCACACGGGCCGATGGCGATCCTCCACGGGCACGGCGTGTTCTTCGAGCCCGCGTACGAGCTCGACGCGTACGACGCGATCGGCTGGGAGGCGATGGCGAGCGGGCTGAGCGGCGCCGATCGCGAGGAGCTGCTGCGCCGCGCGCGGCTGGCGTGGACGGCGTACCTGACGGG
>JALYRN010000411.1 GCA_030855295.1 Myxococcota bacterium
CTCGATCACCGGCAACGTGATGATCGACGCGCGCGCGCTCGGTGAGTCGGGCAACGTCGTGCTCGAGGACGAGCGTCACCTCGACGCGTTCCGCGCGTGGGCGGCGGCGGCGAAGTCGGGCGGCGCGCGGGTGTGGATGCAGCTCAACCACCCGGGCCGCCAGTCTCCACGCAACCTCTCGGCGGCGCCGGTCGCGCCCTCGGCGGTGCGCATGAAGGGCACCGGGCCGATGTTCGCGACGCCGCGCGCGCTCGAGGGCGCGGAGATCCGCGAGATCATCGCGCGCTTCGCACGGAGCGCGGTGCTCGCGGAGAGCGCGGGGTTCGACGGCGTGCAGATCCACGGCGCGCACGGATATCTCGTGAGCCAGTTCCTGTCGCCGCACACCAACCGTCGCGACGACGAGTGGGGCGGTGACGCGGCGCGCCGCCGGCGCTTCCTGATCGAGATCGTGCGCGCGGTGCGGGCCGCGGTGAAGCCCGGCTTCGCGGTGGGGCTCAAGCTGAACTCCGCGGACTTCCAGCGAGGCGGCTTCGATCGCGACGAGTCGATGGCGGTGCTCGAGGCGCTCGACGCCGAGCAGATCGACCTGCTCGAGATCTCCGGCGGGACCTACGAGAGCGCGGCGATGTTCGAGGAGACCAAGGCGGTCCACGAGAGCTCGCGGAAGCGCGAGGCGTTCTTCCTCGAGTACGCCGAGCTCGCGCGGAAGCGGGTGCGGATGCCGCTGATGCTGACGGGCGGGTTCCGCACGCGCGAGGGCATGGACGCCGCGCTGTCGAGCGGCGCGGTCGACGTGATCGGGCTCGCGCGCCCGCTCGCGATCGAGCCGGACCTGCCGGCGCTGCTCTCGCGTGGCGAGCGCGAGCACGCGCGGCCGGTGCGACTCGCGACTGGCATCAAGACCCTCGACGCGGTGATCCAGGGAGGCTGGTACCAGGCGCAGATCGATCGCATCGCGCGCGGGGGTGAGCCCGATCTCGGCGCGTGGCGTGTCGGCGCGGTGCTCGGGTACTTCCTGCCGCGGCGCGTGCCGCGCGCCGATCGCGCGCTCCCGGCGACGACGGTCGCGATGAGGGCCGACGCCGGCGCGGGCGCGACCGGCGGTTGACGCTCGGGGAGCGCGGCCCGAGGCTCGCCGCTCCAACGGAGGACGAGCGATGACATTGCGATATCGACTGCTGGGGCGCTCGGGGCTGCGCGTGTCCGAGCTCTGCCTCGGGACCATGAGCTTCGGAGAGCAGTGGGGCTTCGGCGCCGACGAGAAGACGAGCCACCAAGTGCTCGACGCGTTCGCCGAGGCCGGCGGCAACTTCCTCGACACCGCCAACAAGTATCACGGCGGTCAGACCGAGGAGATCGTCGGGCGCTGGCTCGAGGGCAAGCGCGAGCGCCACGTCGTCGCGACGAAGTACACGCTCTCGATGGATCACTCCGATCCCAACGCGTCGGGCAACCAGCGCAAGAACCTGGTGCGCTCCGTCGAGGCGAGCCTGCGCCGGCTGCGCACCGACTACGTCGACCTGCTCTGGGTGCACGCGTGGGACGACTACACGCCGTGGCAGGAGACGATGCGCGCGCTCGACGATCTCGTGCGCAGCGGCAAGGTCCTGTACGTCGGCGTCAGCGACGCGCCGGCGTGGATCGTCTCCGCGAGCAACGTCGGCGCCGAGCTGCGCGGCTGGACGCCGTTCGTCGGTCTGCAGATCGAGTACAGCCTGCTGCAGCGAACGCCCGAGCGGGACCTCGTTCCGATGGCGCGGCACTTCGGCCTCTCGGTGCTCGCGTGGGCGCCGCTCGGGGCCGGCATCCTCACCGGCAAGTACACGCGCGCCGGTGTGGAGAACGATTCGCTGCGCACGCGCGCGAACGAGCAGCGAGGCCGCACCGGCGAGGCTGCGCTCGCGATCGCGCGGACGGTCGACGCGATCGCCGACGAGCTCGGAATCACCTCGTCGCAGGTCGCGACCGCGTGGGTCGCGGCGCAGGGCTACGAGATGATCCCGATCCTCGGCGCGCGGAAGGTCAGCCAGATCGCGGACACGCTCGCGAGCAGCGAGGTGGAGCTGAGCGACGCACAGCTCGCGCGGCTCGACGAGGTCAGCCGCGTCGAGCTCGGCTTCCCCCACGACTTCCTGGCGTCGAGCGGCGTGCGCGATCTCGTCCGCGGCGAGCTCCGCGACCGCATCGACGGCCGCCCGTCGCGCTCCTGAGCCCGCTCTCAGTACGCGAGCAGGGAGCCGAGGACGCCCATCGCCGTCATCGTCGCCCAGCTCACGGTGCCGACGGCGAGGTGGGTCGCCGCGAGCGCGCGGCGCTCCGCGAAGTCCTCGATGCCGGCGTTCGACACGATCGCGCCCAGGACGATCTGCACGCCGATCAGCGCGAGCGTGACCCAGCGGAGCACGCGGTGCGCGGTGAGGCGCATCGCGAGCTCACCCGATCCGGATCCGGTGTCCAGCGGATCCGGCATCACCAGCGCGATCGAGAACGTCGCGCCGTAGAACACCGTCAGCGACGTGACCGCGACGACGTGCGGCAGCGGCGCCCCCTCGCAGAAGTCGCCGAAGACCGCGGAGCCGCTCGCGCAGCCGCTGTCGCTCCGCGAGCTGCGCCGCGATGCGCGCATCGTCCTCGCGCTCGATCTCGGCGTCCACGGGCGCGGCGTCCTGCGCGCGCGCCGGCGCCGCCGTGAGCATCGCGAGCGTCAGCGCCAGGAGCGCCGCGATCGGCACCGATCGACGTGTCCTCATCGACCCGAAGTTATCTCGAAACGGGGAGCTCGCGCGCGGGGGCGTCGCGCCGACACGCTGCCACGGGTGCGCGCCCCTTGTTCGGGGCGTCCCCGGGGCTCATGTGCGGCGCGTGGCGGAACGAACGCTCGCGTGGGAGGGGGGCTCTGCGAGGCTCGAAGTCCGGCCACGCTACGTGCACGTGACCCTCGAGGGGCGGCTCGACGCCGTCGAGCGCGCGCAGCGCTACCTCGGGTGGATCGAAGCGGAGGCGAAGGAGTGCGGCGTGGATCGCGTGCTCGAGGATGCGCGCCGGGCCGGCCGCGAGAGCGCGGCCGTCCTCGACGAGCGGTGCCGCTGGGCGCTGGCGAGCACGTCGCTGATCCAGATCGCGCACGTGCTCCCGTCGGAGGCCGCGGTGCTCCAGACCAACATGCGCGCGGTCGCGGCGCGCTCGCGGATGCGCGGCTTCGAGGATCTCACGGAGGGGCACCGCTGGCTCTGCCAGCGCTCGCGCACGCTCGGCGGCGCGGACACGATCCAGCTGCGACCGGCGACCCGCCGCACCGTCTGATCGGCGCAGCCAAGCTCTCCGGCCGGCGGCGCGTATCATGCCGCATGCGACGCCGTCACTTCGTCAGCGCCTCCATCGTCGCGCTCCTCGCGCCCGCGCTCCCCGCGCGCGCCGACCTGGTCGCGCCGCCGCCGCCGCCGATCGACGTGAGCGCGCGTCCGACCGTGCACACGGGCCGGAGCGGTGCCCCGAGCTCGGCGAGCTGGGAGCTGCGCAACACGGGTGCGACCCCGATCCACGTGCGGCTGGGACGTGCGGTCTGCCTCTTCGAGGGGATGCGCTTGCCGCTGCGGGTCGTGGGCGCGCGCGTCGACGGGCGGGATGCGCGCGAGCTGGACCTCGGGCCGCGTCGCAGCGCGACGATCGAGGTCTTGCTCGACGGGTTCTCGGACCCCGCGGCGCGCGAGGGCGCGTGGACGGTCGAGCTCTCGGTCGAGGTGAGCGGAGGGGAGCACCACTCCGGCCACGCGCGCGGCGTGACGACGGTGCGGCGCGTGCCGCTCCCGGGTTGAGCGTGAGGCTCCAGGTGCTCGCGCTCGTCGTCGTGGCTGGGTGCGGCGCGCGCGCGATCGAGGCGCCGATCGCCGAGGAGGCGACGCCCGTGCTCGCGAGCGATGCGTGCCCCGACGATGCGGAGGACGTCGACGGGTTCGAGGACGACGACGGATGCCCCGATCTCGACGACGACGGCGACGGCATCCCCGACGCCGCGGACGCATGTCGGTGCGTCGCGGAAGATCGCGATGGGTTCGAGGACGACGACGGCTGTCCCGACGAGGACAACGATCGCGACCGCATCGTCGACGCCTGCGACGCGTGCCCGAACGAGATCGAGGTCTACGACGGCTGCGCCGACGACGACGGATGCCCCGACTCGAGCGCGGTGCGCGTGCGGAGCACGTACATCCGCGTCGTCGAGCACGTCGAGTTCGACTCGCGTTCGGCGGCGCTCCGTCCGAGCAGCATCCCGGTGCTCGAGGCGATCCGAGACACGCTCGCGGGCTACCCGCAGGTCACGCGCATCCGGATCACCGGACACGTCGACGCGGCCGAGGCGCGCGGTCGAGGTCGAGGTCGTGAGCTCGGGCTCCAGCGTGCCGCGGCGGTCCGCGACTGGCTCCTCGCGGAGGGCATCGATCCCGGGCGGCTCGAGATCGACAGCGCGGGCGGGGATCATCCGCTCGTGCCGCACGCGAGCGTCGCGCTGCGGCACCGCAACCGCCGCGCGGAGCTGACCTTGGTCGAGGTCGACGGCCAGCCCGGAGCCGCGCCGCCGGCGTCGTCTCCGGAGCCGGAGCCCGACGCGGCTTCGAGCGGCACCTGTCCGGACGCGCCGTCGCTGTGCCCCGACGGTCCGCCGCCGCCGGCGCCCGACCTGTGCCTCGACGACGCTCGGTGACCCGCGCTCCGCGCAGGACTACGCGGCCGAGACGGTCCGCCGCGAAGCGGAGGTGCGCCCGCCGCGGCTCTCGTCGAGCCGAGCGGCCGGCGCGTAGGTCGGCTCACGACGATCGAGGATGTGCTCGATGTGCGCGCGCACGTGACGGTTGCCGACCTCGGTCACGAGCCAGGTCGCGCCCGGCACCGCGCGACGGATGCGCTCGAGCGCCCCGACGATCACGCGCGTCGGCACGATGCTGTGCTTCCAGTGCGCGTTCGGGATGCGCAGATCGTCCGCGATGCGATCGCCGTTGAACGCGCGGGTGAGGCCGTCGTGGTAGCGCACGATCCATCGCGCGGAGAGCGACTCGAAAGGCGTGCGCGCGAGCCGGATCGGCACCTCTCGCAGCGCGGCCGCGAGCGCGAGCGAGTCCTCGTCGGGGCCCGGCTGCGCGAGGTGCATCATCTCGGCGGTCCGCGCGCCGCGATCGACGGTGTCGATCCACGACAGGAGCTCGTCGTCGACGCCGCTCAGCCATCCGGCGTAGCGCCAGAGGTGGAGCACGTCCTCGCGCTCCTGGGGCTCGAGGTGGAAGCCGAGCATCTCGGCGCCGCGCAGCCACAGCAGCGAGAACTCGAGCACGGTCCCGAGCATGTCGCCCTGGTTGATCGGCACGCCCCACGCGCGCGTGCTCCACGCGGGGGAGCGCTCGAGCCCGACGCGCACGTGCGCGTGCATCAGCCGCACGCGCGCCGCGATCTCGAAGCCGCGCGCGTGGCGCTGGAGCGCGCCGACCTGCGTCACGTCGGTGATGAAGCGCCCGGTCTCGGCGAGCCGGCGCGGCGCCATCGACTCGAGCTGCCGCGTGAACGCGAGCGGCTTCACGGCCGCCGCGGAGTGATAGCCGTTCATCAGCGACCACGCCGAGAGGATGAAGAGCGTCGCGGGACCGACGCGCTGGTATGCGCGCGCGCCGCGATCGATGCGGGCGAAGTCGACCCAGTCGGGCACGCGATCGATCGCGGCGAAGAATCGCGCGAGCGGCTCGGGAGGCTCGTCGACCGCGCCGATGCCGCGCGCGAGCGCCTTCTCGAAGAGCGCTCGTCCGGGGGCGCCGGCGGTGGCGAGCCAGCGCGCGACGGCGTCGGCGAGGGGGTCACCACGCAGCAGCGCCCTGCCGTACGGGTCCTCGAGCTCGGGGTAGATCCGCAGTACTTCCACGCGGTTGGAGTAGCGCTCGGGGTACTCGAGCGCGGAGGCGTCGGACGATCGCGCGGGCGGCGGCATCGAGGAGCACAGCGTAGTCCCGTGCCGCCCTGCGCTCAACGGCGATGCGATCGGGCGGCCCTTCGCCGTGTGTCGACGCATGCGCGGGCGAGCGGTCTTTCGAGCCTCGAGACGAGCGCGCGTCAGCTCGCGGCGGCGCTCGCCGTCGCGGCGGCGGCGGTCGCCAGGCGGGTGCGCACGTGGGCGACCAGGTCGGGCCAGAGCGCCGGGCCCACGCTGTGCGCTGCGAGGGTCGCAGCGTTCGCGGCGGCGTGGCTCGCCATCGGCGCGATGC
>JALYRN010000019.1 GCA_030855295.1 Myxococcota bacterium
CATCGGCGATCGGAGCATCGGCGGCGGGCGCGTCAGCGGGTGACTCGCTCGGCGCTGACTCGTCCGTCTCGGCCGGCGCTTGCGCGGCGCTTGGTGCGGGCCCCGAGAGGGCGCACAGCGCGATCGCGAGCGTGATTGCGAACCAGGCTCGACGCGTCGCGCCAGCCTCCGGGATCCATTCTCTCACCGAGACCTCTCCATCCATCGATCCCCGAGTTCGAACGCGCGGAACAAAATCGAAGGCGAGCAGGGTTCTTCGAAAACGAGCGGCGGAGTAGGACTCAGCCACCCATCTTTGTCAACAGGCTCCTCTGCTCGCCTCGCGCGAGTGAACCTCGTCAGAAGAGCCCGTCGTCAACGAACGCACGGAGCACGGTGGCCCGGGCGAACGGGGGCGCCCCCATCGCAACCGATGTGCCACGGGTGACGCGCGGAGGGCTCGCGTGCGATCCACCGGGTTTGCTGACCGCGCGTCCAGCGCGGACGCCGCGACACGCTGGCGCGACGTAAGGAACCTGACGTGATGCAGCGCGTCGGAGCGCGCGCGCCGTCAGACTCGATCGAACGGGACCACGGAGAGTTCTCGCACGCCCGGCAGACGCTCGAGCCGATCCAGGATCGGCGCGGCGGTCGCGACGAGGACGATCGAGAGGTCGTCGTGCGAGAGGCGCGCGCGCACGGCCTCGGTCGCGCGCGGCATCGTCACCGCGCTGACGTGCTCGACGAATCTCCGGTAGAAATCGGGGGGCATGCCCTGCACCTCGGAGTCGAGGCGGGGCTCGAGCCGCTTGGCCGCGGTGTCTCGGTCGAACGCGTGGCTCTTCACGAGGTAGTCGCGCGCGTTGGAGAGCTCGACCGCGGTGATCCCGCGATCGACGAAGCCTTGGATCAGCTCGAGCTCGAGCGCGATGCAGTCGATCGCGTCGTCCATCGAGGGATGGGTGTACAGGCTCCACGCCTCGCGCTGGCGATCGGCGCCGAGGCGCGAGCTCGCGGAGTAGCTCCAGCCGCGCTCGCTGCGGACCTCGCGCACCAAGCGCGACGCGAACGTCCCGCCGAACGCGGTGTTCGCGACCATCAGCGGGTAGAAGAGCGGATCGGCGAGCCGGGTGCCGAGCGTGCCGATGTAGAGCTGGGTCTGGGTGCGCTCGGGCTTGTCGACGACGAGCACGCGCCGTCCCTTGGTGAGCGTGGGGACGCCGAGCGGGAGCTCGGGCGCGGTGCCGCGCGCGACGTTGCCGAACGCGCGCTCGACCATCGGACGCAGGTCGCTCTCGCTCACGTCGCCGGCGACGCCGAGGACGAGGTTGGAGCCGACCGCGTGCGTCTCGTGGAACGCGGCGACGTCGGCGCGGCGGACGCGCGGGATCGTCTCGGCGGTGCCCACGGTCGGGCGCGCGTACGGATGTTCGCCGAAGAGGTGACGGCGGAAGGCGCGGCTCGCGAGCCAGCGATCGTTGTCGCGCTGGCTGAGGAGATCGGCGATCGTCTCGCGCTGCACGATGCCGAGATCGGCGTTGCGGAGCGCCGGCGCGCTGACGAAGGAGCCCAGCAGATCGAGGAGCTGCGGCAGGTTGCGGCGGATCACCGAGGCGTGCAGGCGGATCACCGAGTGGCCGACGTCGGCGCTGACCGAGGCGCCCATCGCGTCGATCGCCTCGTCGGCCTGCTCGGCCGTGAGGCGCTTGGTGCCCATCCGCAGCATGCGCGCGGCGAGGCGCGCGAGGCCTTCTTTGCCGGGGGGATCGTGCAGCGCGCCGCTCTCGATCACGAGCTCGACGTCGACGAGCGGGATCGCGTGGCTCTCCTCGAGCAGGACCGTGATGCCGCGATCGGTCTTCCAGCGCGGGCCCCAGGAAGGCAGGGCGATCGGTGCGCTGCGGATCGGACGACGGCTCACGCCGCGGCTCCGCCGGGCTTCGCGCGCGGGCTGCGAGCGGGGCTGCGGGCGGGGGTACGGCGCGGGACGACGCGGACCACGGTGCGCCGGCGATCGTCGAACACCTCGCGCGCGACGCGGCGCACGTCCTCGGGCGTGACGCGGCGATACTCCGCGAGCCGCGTGAACGTGTGCTGTGGATCGCCGGCCACCGTCTCGCAGAAGCCGATCTGATCGGCCTTGCCCGAGACGGTCTCGAGCGAGCCGAGGAAGCCGAGCTCGAGGCGGTTCTTCACCTTCTCGAGCTCGATCTCGGGCACGAGCTCCTTCTGGAGGCGGCGTAGGTGCTTGTCGGCGACCGCGACGCACTTGTCGATCGACTGCCCCTCGCGCGCGGAGAGCCAGAGGTCGACGAGGCTCGAGTGGCGGAACGGCGCGACCGACATGCGCACCTCGGCGGCGAGCTCGCGCTCGCGCACGAGCTCCCGCCACAGCCGCGAGCTGCGGCCTCCGACGAGGAGCTGGTCGATCACGGTCATCACCGCGTGATCGAAGGAGAGATAAGGAGGCGCGTGCCAGCCGATCGCGATCTTCGGGGTCGGCGTGGGCCAGCGCACCTCTTTGGTGCGGGTCGCTCGCTGGCGCACCGCGGGCGGCGGCTCGGCGATCGGCAGGCGCGAGGGCGGAAGCGTGCCGTAGTGCTGCTGCACCAGCGAGAGCAGCTCCTCGGGATCGACGTCGCCGACCACCACGAGCGTCGCGGCGTTCGGCGCGTAGTGCGTGCGATAGAAGGCGCGGCAGTCGGCGGGCGTGAACGCGTCGATGTCGTCCATCCAGCCGATCGTCGGCCAGCCGTACGGGTGCTCGCGGCCGAAGGCGGTGGCGTAGAGGACCTCGCCGACCTTGCCCTCGACGTCGTCCTCGACGCGGTCGCGGCGCTCGGAGGCGACGACCTGCTTCTCGCTCGCGACCTTGTCCTTCACGAGCGCGAGGTTCGCCATGCGATCGGCCTCGAGGCGCACCGCGAGCGCGAGCTCGGAGGCGGGGACGTTCTCGTAGTAATAGGTCCAATCGACCCAGGTCGCGGCGTTGGTCTCGCCACCGGCGGCCTCGAGGAGGCGATCGAACTCGCCCTGCGCGAGGGTCTTGGTCGAGTGGAACATCAGGTGCTCGAGCAGGTGCGCCTGGCCGGTCTTGCCGGGGCGCTCGTGGCTCGAGCCGACCCGCAGCCACGTCTGGTACGAGACGACGGGCGCGATCGGATCGCGGAGGAAGAGGATCGTCAGGCCGTTGCCGAGCTTCCAGCGTTGGATGCGGAGGCTCTCGCCGAACGGGACCTCCTCGACGAAGCGGACGCGGGCGAGCGGCTCGGTCCTGCCCTTGGTCGGAACGTGGGCGTTGAGGCGCGCTTCGAGGATCGCGTGGTTCATGCGGGAATCGGGGGGCCCGGAGCTTGGGGCGCGCGGCCGGGAGGGTCAAGCATGGGGACAGGCGATGTGCTAACGCTCGCGCGCATGACGACCAAGGGCGATCGCGTCCGATTCGCGCCCTCTCCTACCGGATATCTGCACATCGGCGGCGTGCGGACGGCGCTCTACAACTGGCTCTGGGCGCGCAAGACCGGCGGCACGTTCGTGCTGCGGATCGAGGACACGGATCGCGAGCGCAGCACCGAAGAGAGCGTCGCGGTGATCTTCGACGCCATGAAGTGGTGCGGGCTCGACTGGGACGAGGGGCCGGGGGTCGGCGGACCGAACGGGCCGTACTTCCAGACCGAGCGGCTCGAGCTCTATCGCGAGTGGGCGGAGAAGCTGATCGCGAAGGGCGGGGCCTTCCGGTGCTATTGCACGAAGGAAGAGCTCGACGCGCAGCGCGCGAAGCTGCCGCCGGGCGCGTTCTTCCGGTATCCGGGGACGTGTCGGGAGCGCAGCGATCAGCCGGATCGGCCGTACGTCGTGCGGCTCAAGGCGCCCTCGAGCGGGATGACGTCGTGGACCGACGTCGTGAAGGGGCGGATCGAGGTCCCGAACGACACGCTGCAGGACTCGGTGCTGGTGCGCGCCGACGGAGTGCCGCTCTACAACTTCGGCGCGGCC
This sequence comes from Myxococcota bacterium, assembly GCA_030855295.1. GTDB lineage: Bacteria > Myxococcota_A > Polyangia > Polyangiales > Sandaracinaceae > Sandaracinus. The sequence goes on from JALYRN010000019.1 coordinate 3,976, forward strand.
GTCGACGACATCACGATGGGGATCACGCTGATCGCGCGCGGCGAGGATCACGTGATCAACACGCCGATCCAGATCCTGCTGACCGAGGCGTTCGGATACGCGGCGCCGAAGTTCGGGCACCTGCCGATGATCAACGGGCCCGACGGCAAGAAGATGAGCAAGCGACACGGCGCGGTCAGCGTCGGTGAGTATCGCGACCTCGGCTATCTGCCCGACGGGATCCTCAACTACCTGGCGCGGCTCGGGTGGTCGCATGGGGATCAGGAGATCTTCACGCGCGACGAGCTGATCGAGAAGTTCGACTGGTCGAGCGTGGGGCGGACGGCGGCGCAGTACGATCTGAAGAAGCTCGCGTTCGTGCAGAGCGCGCACCTGCGCATGCTCGAGGACGCGACGCTCGCCGAGAAGACGCGGCCCTTCCTCGCGCCCGACATCGCGGAGGCGACCGCGAAAGAGCCGCCGCGCTACGTCGCGGCGATCGGCACGATCAAGATGCGCTCGACGACGCTGATCGAGAGCGCGCAGATGATCGAGATGTACTTCCGCGATCCGCCGGCGGAGGACGAGAAGGCGGTCGCGAAGTTCCTGGTCGAAGGCAACGCGGCGAGCCTTCGCGCGCTGCGGGACGAGGTCGCGAAGGTCGAGCCGTTCGAGCGCAGCGCGCTGGAGGCGCACGTCGAGGCGTGGCTCGCGGCGACGGGGCTGACGATGAAGAGCGTCGCGCAGCCGGCGCGCGTTGCGATGACGGGCAAGACCGCGAGCCCCGGCCTCTTCGAGGTGATGGAGGTGCTCGGGCGCGAGCGCACGCTCGCTCGGCTCGATCGCGGCATCGCGCGGTGCGAGGCGACGTGAGCAGGCACGGCGCGTCGGCGAAGGGCGCCGCGGCGCAGCCTCCGTTCTTCGGCGCGAGCGTCGAGGCGAAGCGCGCGCGCATCGAGTGGCTGGAGCACGGCCTGTCGGTGAAGGACTGGAGCGCGCGGCTGCGCGAGCTCGATCCGCGCCTCTTCTTCCGTCGGGCGTGGCGCGTGCTCGACGAGGTCGCGGCCGACGAGCGCGCGGCGCGCGACGCGGCTGGCAAGGGCTACGACTACCGGCCGATCATCGCGATGTGCGTCGGCGCGGTGTGCCTGACGCTGATGGAGTACTTCGGTCACGCGACCACGTTCCGCGATCTGCTGCACTGGCTGGCGGGCGAGGGCGGCGAGGAGTCGGTGTGGGGCTCGCTGCGCGACTCGCGCTGGCTCGCGCTGTCGGACTTCGTGTGGTGGTCGGGGTGGCGCGTGCTCGGGTACTTCGTGCTGCCGGCGCTGGTCGTGAAGTGGTGGTTCAAGGAGCGGCTGCGCGACCACGGGCTCGAGACGTCGGGGATACGCCATCACGCGTGGATCTACGTGCTGAGCTACGGCGCGGTGTTCGTCGGCGTGATGTTCGTCGCGAAGTTCGTGCCGCACTTCACGGAGTACTACCCGTTCTACGACTTCTGCTCGCGGAGCTGGTTCGATCTGATCGCGTGGGAGCTGCTCTATGCGGCGCAGTTCCTGTCGCTGGAGTTCTTCTTCCGCGGGTTCTGGATGCGCTCGATGCGCACCTCGATGGGCTCGCACGCGATCTTCGCGATGGTCGTGCCCTACTGCATGATCCATTTCGGAAAGCCGTTCCTCGAGGCGATGGCGGCGATCTTCGCGGGCGTGGTGCTCGGGACGCTCGCGCTGCGGACGCGATCGATCTGGGGCGGCTGCGTGGTGCACATCGGCGTCGCGATCACGATGGACGTCACGGCGCTGATCGTGTCGGGCCGCGGCCTGCCCGTGCAGTGGTGGCCGGGGTGAGTGACGACAGGAGTGCTCGCTCGCGTAGGGCGCGTGGCTGATCTCTAGATCTCGATAGGCCCTCAGGTCTTCACGAGACGGGCGGCGAGCTGCTCGAGATCGGCGCCGCGGATCGCGCCCGAGAGGAGCTCGGGCAGCAGCTGCGGCGTGCAGCCGAAGCACGGGATCCCCAGCGCGCGGAGGCGCTTCGCGAGGTTCTCGTCGTAGATCGGAACGCCGGAGTCGGAGAGCGCGAGCAGGGTCACGGCGCGCACGCCCGACTCGGCCATGTCCTCCATGCGGCGCACGAGCTCGGCCTGGTTGCCGCCCTCGAAGAGGTCGGTGATCAGGAGGAAGAGGGTCTTGCGCGGATCGTGCACCAGACCCTGGCAGTACTTCACGGCGCGGTTGATGTCGGTGCCGCCGCCGAGCTGGACGCCGAAGAGGAGATCGACCGGGTCGCTGCACTGCTCGGTGAGGTCGACGACCTCGGTGTCGAAGACGACGACGTGCGTCTCGAGCGACGGCATGCTCGCGAGGATCGCGCCCGTGACCGCGCCGTAGACCACCGACTCGGCCATCGATCCCGACTGGTCCATGCAGACGATGACGTTCCACTCCTTGCGCCTCATCTGGCGCGACCAGAAGAAGAAGCGGTCGGGGATGATCGTCTTCTTCTCCGCGATGTAGTTCTTGAGGTTGCTCCCGATCGTCCGCTTCCAGTCGATGTTCGGGAAGCTCTTGAGCGGCGAGTGACGCGAGCGGTCGAGGGCGCCGCGCACCGACGACACGATGTCGCTCTGGAGCTTGCGGATCAGCTCCTCGACGACGGCGCGCACGACCATGCGCGCCGTGTCCTTGGTCTTGTCGGGGATCATCCCCTTGAGCGACATCAGCGTGCCGACGAGCTCGATGCTCGGCGTCACCTGGCCGAGCGTCTCGGGCTCGAAGAGGAGCTGCGTGAGGCCCTTCTTCTCGATCGCGTCCTGCTGGATGACGGCGACGACGTCGCTCGGGAAGTAGCCGCGGATGTCGCCGAGCCACTTCGCGAGGCGAGGCGCGGAGCGACCGAGGCCGGCGCTGCGCTGCCCGCTCTCGCCGCCTTCGTCGGCGGCGTCGTAGATGTGGCCGAGCGCCTCGTCGATCTCGAGCGCTTCGCCGCCGAGCAGCGCGCCGGCGCCCGGCGAGAGCGCGCGCAGCTCGGGCTCGGCCGTCTTGCCGAGGATCAGTCGGAAGCGTTGGACGCGATCCATCGTGTTCTCCGCTCGGATGCGATCAGAGGAGGTCGAGGTCGCCGAGATCGTCGGTGAGGCTCGCGATCTCGGCGTCGTCGAGCGTGGTCTCGATCTGGGCGGCGAGATCGTCCGTGCCCGCGCCCTTCCACACGTCCCCGAGCACCGAGACGACACGGCGGATCTCGCCCTGCGAGAACGTCGAGAACGCCCGCCGCAGGTAGAGCAGCGCGCGCCGGAACGCGTCGTCGTCGAGCGACTCGACGTAGGTCGAGAGGCTCGACCACAGCGAGCGGCGCATGAAGAGCGCGGCGCGGTTGCGCTGCACGAGGCCCTCGAACCAGCCGACGCCGACGTCGGCGCTGGTGCCGGGCGAGAGCCGTCGAGACACCTCGCGATCGATGTCGTCGTCGCTGAGCACGCCGCGCTCGACGAGCAGCGCGGTCGCATATCCCGAGAGCAGCGGATGCCGATCGTCGCTCGACGAGACCTTGCGCAGCGCGTCGAGCCACACCGCGGGATCGAGATCGTCGTCGCCCAGGAAGGCCACGTCGTGCACGCGGTCCATGCCCGAGCGCACGAGCTTCGCGGCGTCGTCGGCGCATACGCTCGCGGGGAAGAGCAGGAGCGTGGAGCGCAGATAGATCTGCGCGAGGATCGGGCGCAGCGGCGCGGGATCGACGTCGCGCACGGTGCCGTAGCGGATGACCTCGGCGAGGTTCGCGATGCCCTCGGCGGCGCTCGGGAAGCCGCCCTCGTCGACGGTCAGCTCCTGCACTCGGCGCGTCGCGAGCGAGAGGGCGTCGGCGAGCTCGCAGCTCGCGGCGCGCAGGAGCACGCGCGTGGCGGCGCCGGTGTCCTTCGCTTCGTCGAGCGCGGTCGCGAGCGCGAACGCCGCGCCCGACTCGACGCTGTCGGCGAACAGCGACTTCTCTGCGATGCCGATCTCGCACTCGGGCGTCCAGCGCAGCGTCCACGACTCCTTCGCGGTGCCGCGCTGCTCGCGCGCGCCGAGCCGCGCGAACCCCACGTCGAGCACCGCGAGCCGGTGCAGGAAGGTGGAGCGCGTGCGATCGAGGAACGCCGCCTCGGCGGTCTTCTTGGTGCGATCCTCGCGCAGATCGAGCTCGAGCTTCTGCTCCTTGTCCTCGACGTACTTCGTGAGCCTCAGCGTCTTCAGCAGTTGGTGGAAGTCGTCCTGCAGCGCGGTGCGGCTGACGCCCGGCGGCAGCGTGCCGACCGCGGTGCCGATCTCGACCTCGCGCAGCGCCGCGTCGATCGGCGCGCGCTCTCCGTGGCCGAGAAGCGTGATCGCCGCGTCGCGCAGATCGCGCAGCGCCGGCGCGGCGCTGCCGTTCATGCTCGCGAGCCCCTCGGCGAGGCGCACCGCCTCGATCACCTCGGCCGAGGATCGCACGATGCCTCCGCGGCGGAGCGCCGCCGCGACGCCGGCGAGATAGCGGGCGCGGATGCGATCGGGCTGACCCGCGCAGGCGCCCTCGTAGATCGCCTCGAAGTACGAAGGCGCGTGGTTGCCGGCGCCGTAGCCGCTCTGCGACGAGAGCCGCAGGTAGCTGTACGGCATCAGCGTGAGGACGCAGTCGACCGCGGCCCGCTCGAGCGCCGCGAGCTCGTCGTCGGTCATCGCGTGCGCATCGTCGGTCAGCACCGGGGCGTGGTACGCCCCGCACACGACGACGCCGCGCTTCTTGCCGCCGCTCGTCGCCGCGCGGATCTCGCGGCACATGTACGCCTCGCGCAGCAGCGTCTCGGCGGCGCGCCACGGCACGTGCTCGCGCGCCTGGCGCAGGCCCTTGCCGAACTCGAAGATCGCGCCGCGGTACGCGTCGAGCTCGTGCGCGTGCTCGAACTGGCGCTCCCACCACGTCTCGTGATCGGGCTCACCCGAGAGGCGGGCAATCGCCTCGTAGGGATCGTCGAGATAGGCGCGGGTGCGATCGGGAGATGCTGTCTCGTCGATCGCGGCTGCGTCGCCGAGATCGCCGTCGAACGCGTGGTCGTCGGCCGCCTCGTCGTCGTCGGCCGCCTCGTCCTCGGCGTCGTCGCCGCCGGCTGCGCGCTCGCTCCGGAGCGACAGGAAGATGCGCGCCGGCAGATCGATGAACCGCACCTCGCGCTTCTTCGAGATCGCCCAGCGCGCGGCGACCCACTCCGGCGAGTACGCCGCGAGCGGATACACCAGCGAGCGCACCGGACGCGACTTGGTGAACGCGAGGATCGCAACCGGGGGGCGAGTCTTCGCGTGCGTGAGGTGCACGAGCTGCTCGGTCGCGTCCGACGGACCCTCGATCAGGACGACCGCGGGATCCTCGGCGTCGAGGAAGCGCGCGACGTGCACGCCGGCCGCCGGCGAGAAGTGCCGGACCCCGAAGACGGGCGCGAGCTCCTTGCTCACTTCTTCCCGGGCGACGAGGGCAGCGGCAGGAGCTCGCGGCACGCGGCGTAGAGCGGCGCCCACTCCTTGCCGCGCTTCTTGACGACGTTCTCGAGGTACTCGGTCCACGTCGCGACGTCCTTGGTGTCCTCCTTGAGGACCGCCGCGTGCAGCCCCGCGGCGATGTCGCGATCCTCGACGGTGCCCGAGCCGAAGTGGCCGGCGAGCGCCATCCCCGAGCTCATCAAGCTGATGCACTCCGCGGTCGAGAGCAGGCTCGAGGGCGACTTCACCTTCTGCTTGCCGTCGAGCGTCTGTCCGTTGCGGAGCTCCTGGAAGATCTGCACGACCCGGCGCACCGCGATCTCCGCGGGAGGAGGCGCCGGCAGCGCGAGCTGGGTGCCGGCCTCGGCGACGCGCTTCATCACGATCGCGACCTCGGTGTCGAGATCGTCCGGGACCGGGAGCACGACGATGTTGAAGCGGCGCTTGAGCGCCGCGGACATGTCGTTGACGCCGCGATCGCGCGTGTTCGCGGTGCCGATCATGCTGAAGCCGCGGCGCGCGTGGACGTGGATCCCGAGCTCGGGCACCGCGAGCAGCTTCTCCGAGAGGATCGTGATGAGCGCGTCCTGCACCTCGGCGGGGCAGCGCGTGACCTCCTCGAAGCGGACGATCTTCCCTTCCTGCATCGCGCGGAACACGGGGCTCGGCACGAGCGCCTTCTTCGACGGCCCTTCGGCGAGCAGCAGCGCGTAGTTCCACGAGTAGCGAATCTGCTCTTCGGTGGTGCCCGCCGTGCCCTGCACCATCATCAGGCTGTCGCCACAGATCGCCGCGGTGAGGTGCTCGGAGAGCCACGACTTCGCGGTGCCGGGCTCGCCGACGAGCAGCAGCGCGCGATCGGTTGCGAGGGACGTGATCGCGATCTGCACGAGGCGCTGGCTGCCGAGGTACTTCGGCGTGATGGTCGTGCTGCCGACCTGCCCGCCGAGGATGTACGTCTCGACGGCCTTCGGGGAGAGCCGCCACCCCGCGGGTCGCGCGCCCTTGTCGTGCTCCGCGAGCGCGGCGAGCTCGGCGGCGAACATGATCTCCGCCTGCTGGCGGAGGATGTCGTCAGCAGCGTCGGGAGCGCTGGTCGCTTGGTCGGACTTCGAGCTCGACTTGGCCATCTCGGCTCCGTTTCTCAGTGCCCCGGAAAGCGGCGCTCGAGGCTGCGCAGCAGAGATTGGACGTACCAGTTGGCGCCCGAGTCGCGGTTCTCGAGCCCCGCGTAGATCGCGCGGACCTGATCGACCGTCGTCTCGTCGGCGAGCCCCAGCACGCATCGCATCGAGAGCCAGTCGTACCGCCCGCTGCGCCCGCCGAAGCGCGCGAGCACGGCCGGCAGCGCGCGACGATCGCCGAGCGCCATGATCGCGTGCAGCACGTCGGGCGCGCGATCACCTGCCTTCTCGGCTTCGAGCACCGCGATCAGCGGCTCGACGGCGCGCGGAGACTTCGTGAGCCCGAGCAGGAAGACGGCCGCGGGGGGACGCGGCGTCGTCCGCACCACGTCGATCAGCGCGCTGACCCAGCGTTCGTCCGAGAGCGCCACGAACCCGGCGCGCAGCGCGTCGAGGCGCTGCTCGTCGAGCTTGTGCGTGCTCGGCGTGATCAGCGGCAAGAGCCGCTCGAGGATCTCCGGCGCGGGGAGCTTCAGGGTCGCGACGACCGCGATCCGGAAGAGCTCGGGGCGGGTGCCGGTGAGGAGGTCGGCGATCGACCGGACGTCGTCGAGCGTGCCGTGCGCGATCACGGCGGCCGCTGCGGTCGCGCCGTATGGCTCGAGCAGCTCGCGCGCGACACCGGGGATGCGCGGATCGGCGTGACCGCCGAGCGCACCGAGCAGTCGCTGCGCGAGCGCCCGCGCGGCGTCGCGCGTCTTCTCCGCGTCCTTGTCGCCCTTCTTCACCTTCGCGGCGCCCGCCGCGACCGCGACCGCGAGGCGATCGAGGAGTCGATCGACGACCTGGGGATGCTTCGAGCGGCCGAGGGCCTCGGCGGCCTCGCGGACGGTGCGCTCGTCGTCGAGCGCTTCGAGCAGCTTCTCGAGCGACGCGTCGGAGCCGTAGCCCGCGAGCGCGCGCACGGCGGCGCGACGCACCTCGCCCGAGCGCTCCTTCTCGAGGTTCGACAGCGCGAGCGGCTCGAGCGCGGGCACGCCGGGCAGGTGATCGGCGACGGCATCGAACGCGCCCGCGCGAAGATCCGCGGAGCCCTCGCGCAGCGCCTGCTCGACGAGCGCGAGCGCGTCGCTCTTCTCGACGGCGACCAGCGCGCGCAGCCGGCGGGCGTCGATCTTGGTGCCGGGAAAGCGGAGCTTCGCGCGGATGGGCTCCACCACCGCGCGCCCGAACCGAGGCACCACCGCGTCGGCGATCTTCGCGCCGAGGTAGGAGTCGCCCATCGCCTGGATGGCGGCGTGCACGAGGCGGAGATCGGCGATGTCGCCGCGCTCGATCGCCTCGTCGACCTTCTCCATGCGCCCCTGGCCCGTCGTGACCATCGCGTCGTGGAGCGCGTAGAGGTCCTTCGCGTTGCACTCGGTCTGCACCTCGGGGCCGCGCGCGATCGGCGCATCACCGGAGGTCGGCGCGAGCTGCGCGAGCCCGGCGCGCACCTGCGCGATCGAGGTCGCGAGCGAGATCAGCTCGCTCGCCTGCTCCTTCGGTTTCGCGTGCACGGTCTTGTCGATCTGCTCGCAGAGCTTGGCGAAGACCGGCGGGGACTTCGCGCCGAGCTTCGCGATCAGCGCCTGGAGCGCCGCCTGGTCGCGCGCGAGCTCGGCGCTCCCCTGCGCGAGGTGCGCGCCGGCGACGAGCAGACGCTCGGTGCTCTCGGACAGCTTTCGGATGGTCTCACGAGGCATCGCTCATCCTCCTCACATCCCCACGCGAACGTGGCGCGTGCCCACCACCAGCGAGAGCGGCTGCGCGTGGATCGCCTCGTCGGCGAGACCGACGTAGAGCCGCAAGAGCACCGACGCGGGCTGCTCGAGCGCGCCCGACTCGTCGATCGCGGCGCCGACCGCCATCTCGAAGTTCCCGAGCGCGCGGTATCGCGCGAGCGGGGAGTCGCGCAGCGAGAGCCGCGCGCCCTTCGCGTCGACGAGCGCGAGCCCGCCCTCGACCTTCCGCACCTCGCTCGCCCGCACCAGGACGACCGCCTCGTCGGGCGCGAGCGGGTTCTTGATCTGCTCCTTCAGCTTCGCGACCGCGACGTCGAGCGAGGGCAGCGCCCGCGCGTGGATGCGCTCGAAGTCGGTGAGCTCGACGTTGCGCGACTTGCGCGCGCTGAGCTCCCACCGCACGCGGCGGTTGACGAAGCCGGGATAGACCGCGGCCTCGGAGAGGAGGAGCGGCTTCTCGAAGCTCTCGCCCTCCTTCATCTTGTCGAGACGATCGAGCGGACGGAACGTGCGGTCGACGTAGATCGAGCCTTCCTCGAGATCGAGGAGCCAGCTCTGCTCGATGCGCTCCTCGCGCACGTGATCGTCGAAGCGCTCGTATGCGAGCTCGAAGAGCTGCAGGCTCTGCTTCGCGTGGCCGCCGTGCTTCAGCTCGTCGAGCTTCCACACGCGGCCCAGCAGCTCCTCGACGACGGCGTCGGCGTCGCCCTGCGACTCACCCTCCTCGAGCTTGTCGTCGAGGTACTTGCGACCCTTGCGCACCATCGCCCAGAGGCGCGTCACGTGCCGCGCGATCAGGCGGTGTCGGAGCTCGTCCGGCAGCTCGTCTCCGGGCTCGCGCAGCTGGTAGTAGACGTCGTCGTCACCGTCGTCGCTGCTGCGCGACTTCGCGAGCGCCGCGATGCGGCGGAGGCGCTCGGCCGCGCCCGGTAGGTACGCGTCGTGGAGCTGCCGCGCCTGCTCCACGAGGCGGCTCGCGCGCTTCGCGTCGATCGTGCCGAGGCCGCTCTTCACCGCATCGAGCAGCAGCGGCTCCAGCAGGTCGTCGATCGCGGCGCGCTGCGCCTCGGCCTTCTTCTTCTGGGCGCCGAGGTTCGCCTCGCTCGGCTTCGCCGCGGACTCCGCGCGCTTCTCGGCGCGGCCCACGTTCTTCGCGCGCTTCTCGAGGAGCTCGGCGGGAGGCTCTCCCTCCTGGAACTTCGTCGCCTGCTCGAGGAAGCACACGAGCAGCCCCAGCGTGTGCTTGCACGGAGGTGGCTTGACCGGACACGAGCAGCGGATCGTCGGCGTGTCTCCCGCGAGATCGATCGAGAGCTCGTACGGCTTCGAGCCGCTGCCCTGGCACTGGCCCCAGAGCAGGCTGTTGTCGCCCGTCCGGAAGATGCTCTTGAACGCGCCCTTCTTGACGAGCGTGCGCCCGTCGGAGAGCGCCTTGTCCTTCGTGGTGACCGCCCGAATCAGATCTTCGCTGACCTCGATCGCCATGCCGCTGCCTCCCGGATGCGGGCCGCAGGCTACACCGGTTTCGATCGCCGGTGCGGCCGCGGTCGCCCCTCCTCGGGGGCTCCATCGTCGCGGAGACGCGGCGCGTCATGACATTCGCGAGCGCATGACTACATCGCGGAACTACTCACGAAATTTCGTGACGCACGGCGACGAACCGGGACCATTGAGTACAATTCGGTGACATTCGCCGTGATACCCACGGCTCGTGGAAATCGCGGTCATCTCGCTCTATCTGCTCGTGCTCGGCGTGCTCGCCGTCTACGGGTTCCACCGCGGACAGCTGCTCTTCCTGTACTGGAAGCACCGCCACCAGGCGCCGCGCCCACTCTCGAAGTTCAAGGAGCTGCCGGTCGTCACGGTGCAGCTCCCGATGTACAACGAGATGTACGTCGCCGAGCGGCTGCTCGAGTCGATCGCGGGCCTCGACTACCCGAAGGACAAACTGGAGATCCAGGTCCTCGACGACTCGACCGACGAGACGCAGCAGATCGCGAAGGCGAAGGTCGAGGAGCTGGTGGAGCGCGGCTTCCAGGCCGTCTACATCCACCGCACCGATCGCAGCGGCTACAAGGCGGGCGCGCTCGAGAACGGCGTGAAGGTCGCGAAGGGCGACTACCTGCTGGTGTTCGACGCCGACTTCGTGCCGACGCCGTCGATCGTGCGCGACCTGATCCAGCACTTCACCGATCCGACGGTCGGCATGGTGCAGGCGCGCTGGGGGCACCTGAACCGCGACTACTCGATGCTGACGCGCGTGCAGTCGATGATGCTCGACGGCCACTTCGTGGTGGAGCACATCGCGCGCAACCGCTCGGGGCGCTTCTTCAACTTCAACGGCACGGCGGGCATCTGGCGCCGCGCGGCGATCGTCGATGCCGGCGGCTGGCAGCACGACACGCTGACCGAGGACATGGATCTCTCGTTCCGCGCGCAGATGCGCGGATGGCGCTTCGTCTACGTGCCCGACGCGCTCGCGCCGGCCGAGGTGCCCTGTGAGATGAACAGCTTCAAGTCGCAGCAGTTCCGCTGGGCCAAGGGCTCGGCGCAGACCGCGAAGAAGCTGCTGCCGACCGTGCTGCGCGCGAAGCTGCCGTGGCACGTCAAGCTCGAGGCGGTCTTCCACCTCACGAACAACTTCGCTTATCTCTTCCTCGTCATCCTCGCGATGCTGCAGCTGCCGAACATGATCCTGCGGCAGCAGATCTCGCGGCCCGAGCTGCTCCTGCTCGACGTGCCGCTCTTCGCGCTGACGAGCGGCTCGATCGTGCTCTTCTACCTGACCACGCACCGCGCGCTGTACGGCAACGTCTGGGAGGCGATCCGCCGGCTGCCGCTGATGATGGCGCTCGGCATCGGGCTCTCGCTCAACAATGCGCGCGCGGTCGTCGAGGGGCTCTTCGGCGGGGAGAGCGAGTTCGTGCGCACGCCGAAGCACGGCGTGACGGCGAGGACGCAGACGTGGACGAAAGCGAAGTACCGCGTCAGCAAGAACATCTACTCGTGGCTCGAGTTCGGGTTCGGCCTCTACTTCGTCGCGACGATCGCGCTCGCGACCGTGATCGGCGCGTGGTTCTCGATCCCGTTCCTCGTGCTGTTCATGATCGGCTTCCTGTACGTCGGCGGGCTGAGCCTCTACCAGGCTCGCTGAGCGGGCGAGATTCGAAGCTCGCGTGAAGATCTCTCACGCGAGCTTCGCCGGCGTGTCGCCCGGGATCCGCGCGATGCTGTGGAGCGCGCTCGCGTTCAGCATCATGAGCGCGCTCGTGAAGGTCGCCGGGGATCGCCTGCCGAGCGTGCAGATCGTGATGGTGCGCGGCGTCGTGACGCTCGTGCTCTCACTCTGGGCGGTCGAGCGCGCCGGGCTCTCACCGTGGGGAAACGATCGGAAGGGGCTGTTGCTGCGTGGGCTGCTCGGGTCCGCGGGGCTGCACTGCTATTTCTTCGCGGTGACGCGACTGCCGCTCGCGGACGCGACGGTGATCCAGCTGACGAACCCGCTGCTCGTCGCGCTCGGCGCGGCGTTCTTCCTGCGCGAGTCGCTGCGCCGGGTCGATCTCGTCGCGATCGTGCTGGGCCTGCTCGGCGTCGTGCTCGTGTCGCGGCCGACGTTCCTGTTCGGGGGAGCGGAGCGGGCGCTCGATCCGCTGGGGCTCGCGGTCGCGATCGCAGGCGCGATCTTCAGCGCGGGCGTGTACATCGTCGTGCGGAGGCTGCGGGCGACGGAGCACCCGCTGGTGGTCGTGCTGCAGTTCCCGCTGCTGACGGTGCCGCTGACGCTGCCGTTCGCGGTGGCGCAGTGGATCTGGCCGACGCCGCTCGAGTGGCTCGTGATGCTCGGCGTCGGGGTCTTCACGCAGATCGGTCAGGTGAAGATGACGCAGGCGCTCCACCTCGAGCCCGCCGCGCGCGCGACCGCGGTGAGCTACGTGCAGATCCTCTTCGCGATCGGGTTCGGGCTCGCGCTCTTCGCGGAGGTGCCCACGCCGTGGATGCTCGGCGGCGCGCTCGCGATCGCGGCGGGCACTGCGATCGTCGTGCGATCGCGCGCGCCCGCGACCGACTGACGCGCGTCGGTCGACTCCTGCTGACTACTCGCTCGCGAGCGCCTCGGCGGCCTCGAGCATCTCGGCGCGCGCTTCCTCGGTCGCCTCCGGGAACTGCGGATCGATGCGCTCGAGGGTGCGCACGAGGATGTCGGCGACGGTCCTGCGCATGAACTTCTTGTCGTCCGCGGGGATCGCGTACCACGGCGCCCACGGGCGCGAGGTCTCGTTCAGCGCGCGCTCGTACGCTTTCATGTACGCGTCCCACGACGCACGGGCGTGGATGTCGCCGGCGTTGAACTTCCAGTTCGAGTCGGGCTCGGCGACGCGAGCGAGGAAGCGCTTCTTCTGCTCGTCCTTGGACACGTTGAGCCAGAGCTTCAAGATCGTCGTTCCGTTCCGCGCGAGGTGCTGCTCGAAGTCGCGGATCGACTGGTAGCGCTCGTCCCAGAGCGCATCGAGCTTCTTCGGGACATGCGGCAGGCGCTGCCGCTCGAGGTGCTCGGGGTGCACGCGCACCGCCAGCACCTCCTCGTAGTGGCTGCGGTTGAAGATGCCGATGCGGCCGCGCTCGGGCACGCGGCGATGCACGCGCCAGAGGAAGTCGTGATCCAGCTCTTCGTCGTTCGGCGCCTTGAACGAGTGCACGTCGACGCCGGCCGGGTTCACGCCCGTCATCACCGCGCGCAGCGTTCCGTCCTTCCCGGCCGCGTCCATCGCCTGGAAGACGACGAGGAACGAGTCGCGATCGGCGGCCGCGAGCCGGGCCTGGAGCTTGCGCAGCTTCGCGATGCTCGACGCGAGCACCTCCTCGTTCTCCGCGTCGTCGCGCGACTTCTTCGGTGGCTTGGTCTCGGCGCTCTTCACCGAGAATTCGCCGTCGAACGGGACGAGGTACTCGCTCGACACCGGATCGAAGCGGCGCTCTTGCTTCTTCGCCATCACGCGCACGGTACCAGAGCGTCGCCGCGGATCGCGCTACGCTCGTGACCCGATGATCGCAATCGATCCGCGCGCGCTGCGCGCACACTACGGCGCCTTTCTCCGCGAGGGGCGCGTCCTGCTGACCGGTCACTCCCATCAGGCGTGGCCCGACGTCGCGCGCGACGGGCAGCTGCGCGCGTGGGACGACGCCGCCGAGCTCGCCGACGACAAGTGGGAGCGCGCGTTCGAGGCCGCCGAGGCGGTGCGCGGTGCGATCGCCGCGCGCATCGGCGCCGCGCCCGACGAGATCGCGCTCGGAGCGAGCACGCACGAGCTGGTCGCTCGCTTCCTCTCGGCCCTCGACCTGCGGGCGCGCCCGCACCTCGTCACGACCAGCGGCGAGTTCCACTCGATGCACCGGCAGCTGATGCGACTGGCCGAGGAGGGCGCTCGGATCGAGATCGTTCCGTGGGCACCGGTCGACACCCTCGCGGAGCGTCTCGCGGCGGCCTTTCGCGACGACACGGCGGCGCTGCTCGCGTCGACGGTGCTCTTCGAGACCGCGTCGATCGTCCCGGGCCTGCGCGTCGCGATCGAGGCGGCGCAGCGGCGCGGCGCGGCGGTGCTGCTCGACGCCTACCATGCCTTCGGCGCCCTTCCCTTCTCGCTCGCGGAGCTCGGTCCCGAGCCGATCTTCGTGACGGCGGGCGGCTACAAGTACGCGCAGTGGGGCGAGGGGAATTGCTTCCTCCGCGTGCCGCCGGGCTGCACGATGCGGCCGGTCTACACCGGCTGGTTCAGCGACTTCGCGAACCTGGCGACGATGCGCGGCGCGCGCGCGGTCGGATACGGCGCGCGCGGCGCCGAGCGCTTCGCAGGCTCGACGTACGACCCGACGAGCCACTACCGCGCGCGCGCGGTGATCGACTTCTTCGGGGCGCACGACCTCACCATCGATCGCCTGCGCGCTCTCTCGCTCGCGCAGACGGGACGCATCATCGCGGGGCTCGAGGGCATCGACGTGATCACGCCGCGGCAGGACGATGCGCGCGCGGGCTTCGTCGCGATGCGGGTGGAGGACGCGAGCGGTGTCGTCGGAGCGCTGCGAGCGCGCGGGATCGTCACCGATGCCCGCGGCGACGTGCTCCGCCTCGGGCCGGCGCCGTACGTGACCGACGATGAGCTCGACGCCGCCGTCTCGCACGTCCGCGACCTCGTGATCGGTCGCTAGAAAAGATGACGGCCGCGATCCCGGGAGAGGATCGCGGCCGTCGGGGCGACTCGAACCGAGGAGCGAATCGAGGAGGCCCGGGAGAGCCTCCTCGCGGTGATCACGTCAGCGGCAGATGCCGTCGATGCAGGACTGGCCGCTGTTGCACTCCGAGGACGCCGAGCAGTCGCTGGTGGCCTCGTTGGTCGTGTAGCAGAGCATCTCGATGCAGAAGGTCAGCTGCTCGTCGAACCGGCGGCACGACGTCGCGTCGGTGCACGGCGAGCGACAGACTCCGTCGCGGCAGACCGCACCTGCGGCGCAGTCGACGTCGGAGCTGCAGATGGGCCGGGGTCGGTCGTCGGCGCGGCAGCGACCGTCGGCGCCGCAGTAGCGACCTGCGCCGCACTGCGCGTCGGTGGTGCAGCCGTTCCAGCACGCGCCGTCGATGCAGATGTCGCCGCTGGGGCAGTCCGCGTTGGCCATGCACGAGCCGGTGCCGGGCACCTCTTCGCAGAAGCCATCGGTGCAGGTCGAGCCGGTCGGGCAGGGGTTGTCGATGGCGCAGCCGGTGGTGCAGTGCTGGTCGACGCAGACGCGGCCGGGACCGCACTCCGACGAGAAGCGGCAGACGTCGTCGGGGGCGCGGCACTCGCCGTCGACACAGACGAGGCCGCCGGCGCAGGGGCGGGTGTCACCGCACGTCGGCGTGACCGTCGGCACGCACGAGCCGTCGACGCACACGAGGTCGTCGCCGGCCTCGAAGCGATCGCAGTCGTCGTTGCTGCTGCACACGCACTCGATCGCGGCGGTCGGCGCGGTCTCGCTCGGGTGCACGCAGGACCCGCTCCGGCACTCGGTGCCGCGGGCGCAGTCCGCCGTGTCCGTGCAGGTCGCCGTGCAGCCGAGCGTCGTGCACTCGCTGCCGCTGCCGCAGTCGGCGTTGCAGAGACAGTCGGTCCGATCCGGCGGATCGATCGCGCGGCAGCCGAGGCCGTCGCAGTAGTAACAGCCGGTCTCGTCGCAGTAATAGTCCTCTTGGGAGCAGCCCCAGAGAGCGAGCGACGCAGCCATCAGGCTGAGCATGATCGTCGCGGATCGAGTCGTCGCCACGTGCACCTCCCCCGAGCAAATCCGCGTCGGGCTCACCGGTCGTTTTACCAAGATCCGCGCCAACGTGCCGCCACGGAGAATCGTCGGAGATCCGCGAGATCGCTGGGGTGTGGACGGCCGGGGAGTGCACCAGCGTTCACACCGGCGCGCGTGAACCGTCATGCCGGCGCGGCGCACCGGCGGAAACAGGGGCGCTCTCGGGGGCGGCATTGTCTAAGCTGCCGGGGCCGTGCCCAGGAGCCTCGGAATCGCGCTCGTCGTGGTCGCCTCGGCGGGCTGCGGCGGGGCGATCGCGGCGACCACGACCGCGCCGCCCGAGCCTGCGATCGCGACGTACGCGGA
>JALYRN010000412.1 GCA_030855295.1 Myxococcota bacterium
GCCCCGCCGAGCGTGATCCCGCCGCGCTCGGGCGCCGGCGACGCTGGCTCGGCCAGAGGATCGGCGCGGGCAGGCGCCGGTGCGCCGAGCGGATCGAGGCCGGGCACCAGCGCGATCGCGACGACCATCATCGCGGCCTCGGCGACCACGGCGCAGGAGGTGTCCCGGAGAGATCGACGGAGCTCGGAACCGCCCTCGACGAGCACGACCTCGGCCGCATAGGCGCCGTCGCGCTCCGAGATCCGAACGCTGGCGCGCAGGTCGGGCAGCTCGGCGTCGGGTGGCGCGCTCGCGAGCGACGCCGCGAGCCGCGCGCGGAACTCCGCGGCATCGGGGCACGAGGGCGGCGCTTCGTAGGCCGGCTCGGAAGGCTGCGCGTGCGCGGTCATCGCGGTCGCGGATGCGAGCACCAGCAGCGTCGCGCTCCATCCTCGCGCCGCTCCTGCGTGCACGCGCCGAGCGTACCTCAGCGCGTCGCCTCGAGGGTCGATCGCGGGGTCACGATCAGGTCGCCCATCATGCCCATGTGCGCGTGCTCCGGGATCTGGCAGTGGTACATCCAGCGCCCGAGCGCGTCGTAGCGCACCGCGATGCGTACGGTCTCGCGCGCATCGATCGCCATCGTGTCGCGCCAGCCGAGCGGCTGCTCCGCGCGATCGCCGCGCGAGAGCACCTGGAAGAAGGTGCCGTGCAGGTGGAAGGGGTGGCGCAGCCCGCTCTGGTTCGCGATCTGCCATACCTCGACGTCGCCGTGCCGCGCCTCGAGCGCCGGTCCGAACGGCCACACCGCGCCGTTGATCGTCATCTGCTCGGCGCCGTGCTCGTCGACCTGCACCTCGAGCTCGATGCGCCGCACGGCGGTGTCGTCGTCGACGGCGAGACGCTCGACCGGCGCGGCGAACGCCCTCGCATCGACGCGCGGGCCCGCGTCGCCCGGCTCGGGCTCGACCGACAGCAGCACCGCGCGCTCCCACTCGCCCAGCCCTTCGCCGCGCTCGCTCTCGATCGTGAGGACCTCGAACGGCGCATCGCCGATCGGCACGAGGAGATCGAGCCGCTCCCCCGGCGCGAGCGGCAGCACCGCCGCCCGATAGCGCTCCGCGAGTGGCGGACCGTCCCACGCGATCACCTCGAAGCTCCCGCCGTCGCTGCGCGCGAGCGTGAAGTGCCGACCGTTCGCGGTGTTCACGATCCGCCAGCGCTCGACGGCGCCGGCGATCGCGCGGAGCGAGCCGGGCGGACGTCCGTTGACGAGCAGCGTCGATCCGGAGCGGCCGAGCAGGTGGTCCTCGTGGTCCGCCTCGATCGCGATCGAGCCGTCGTCGCGCAGGTCGACGTCGTCGAGCACGAGGATCCGCTCCCGGACGTCCCGCGGCTCTTCGGGCGCGCGCACCACGATCACCCCCTGAAGCCCGAGCTCGACGTGCTCGTCGGCGAAGAGGTGCGGATGGAACCAGTAGAGCCCCGGATCCTGCACCACGAAGCGGTGCAGCACGGTCTCTCCGGGATCGACGGTGCCGCTCACCAGCGGATTGCCGTCGAGCCGGTCCGGCGTGCGCATGCCGTGGAAGTGCAGCGTGGTGCCGAGCTCCGGGAGATCGTTCCGCAGCCAGACGGTGAGCGTCTGGCCGACCTCGACCTCGATGAGCGGGCCGGGGAGCGTCGCTCCCGCCGCCGTTCGTGCGCCGGCTGCGTCGAGATCTCGGTACGAGAGCGCGCGCGTGCGAGCGCCCGGCACGATCTCGAGCTCGGAGGGGCCCGCCGCGAGGTGCACCTCGACCGCATCGGGATCCGCGTCGCCGTCGATCGCGCGCGCGAGCTCGGGGACGGGCGCGCGCGGCGCTTCGTGCGCGCACCCGCCGAGCAGGAGCACCGCGGCCGCCGTCAGGTGCGCGCGCATCACTCGATGATCGTCAGCGTGACCGAGTCGGTCCCGGTCCTGCCGTCGCTGTCGCGCGCGCTGAGGGTGATCGTCTGCGCGCCGAGCGTCACCGGCGTCCAATCGAAGGTGCGGCCTCGGCCGATCTCGCCCTCGCGATCGGTGGTCCAGATCATCGCGTCGCCGGTGAGATCGCCGTCCTCCGCATCCACCGCGCTGCCGATCATCGGAACGGCGCGCCCGGCTTGCCGCATCTCGCCCTCGCCGGGATGGAAGATGTCGGCGACCGGCGCCGCACCGACGGGCGGCTCGCTGCAGTCGGAGCGCGGCTCGCCGTCGCGCGGCGCGCCCGCGAGGATCCACGTCTCGATCAGCGCGATGTCGCTCGCGGGCAGGGTCGCGCCCATCGGCATGGGCTGCGTCGGCCCCTCGGCGGTCCGGCAGTACGGGCCACCGGCGATCTTGCGGAGCAGATAGCTGCCCTCGGTGTCGCACGGGCGCACGTAGCGGACGCGGGCGTCGAAAGCCTCGCATTGCCATGCGTCGAGCTCGACGAGCCGGCGATAGAGATCGCGCGGCTCGCATCCGCCGCCTCCCATCGGCTCGTCGACCAGCGAGAGCCAGCCGCGGCACTCTCCTGCGAGCGTCGGCCCGTACGCTGCGCGATCGTGACAGCCGGTCGTCGCGCTGCCGCAGCTCCGGTTCAGCAGCGGGACGACGTCGCGCTCGAACGTGGGGTAGACGTCGGCGCCGCCGTCCGTCGGCGTCGTCGTCCCGGAGTCGCTCGCCGGCGTCGTCCCGGAGTCGATCCCCGGCGTGGTGCCGGAGTCGATCCGCGGATCGGACCCTGCGTCGTCATCGGGGCCCGCTGGCGCGCTGGAGCAACCGACCACAGCACACACCAGAAGCCACTGCGAAGCGTGAAGAGCGCGCATCGGTCCTCCCCGACGGGCCCGCCCACCGGGCCTCGCTCGCGTCTTCTCCGCGCCCGCCGAGATCCATCACGCAATCTTCGCGATTCGCTCCCCCCGATCAGTCGTCGATGTCCGCGCGGTCGGGATCGATCTGCGCGGCGCGCAGCTCGGCGGCGGTCGCCTCGGTCGCGATCGTCTCGGGCGCGCCTCGATACCAGGCGGCGGGGTCGGCGCGCTCGGGATCGTCGCGGACCATGACGATCGTGACCATGCCGCCCATGTCGATGTACGAGAACGGGCCCGGGCCGCCGCGCATCGGGATGCTGTTGGGCGGCAGCGGCATGCCCTCCGAGTGACCCGTCATCTGGCCCATGCCCGCCATGCCGCGGGTGCCCATCGTCATGTACTCGGGGATGACGCGCCGGATGCGCGGGTCGAGCACGCGCGCGTCGACGCCGAGCGTGCTCGGGATGCCGTGCCCCATCTGCATCATCATGTGATGGGTCATGTGACAGTGCATCGCCCAGTCGCCGGGCTCCTCGCTGACGAATTCGATCACGCGGACCGCGCCGACCGGGACGATGACCGTCGTGTTCGGCTGCTGCGCGCTCTCGGGGATGCGGCCGCCGTCGGTCTCGGTGACGCGGAAGTGATGGCCGTGCAGGTGGATCGGGTGGTGCGTCATCGGGCTGAGGTTGCCGAACCGGATGCGCGTCCGCTCGCCGCGGCCGACGAGGAGCGGCTCGGTCGCGGGCCACGCCTTCCCGTTGAACGTGAAGACGTTGAAGTCGGTCATCTCGTTGTGATCTGCGCGGCGCGTGCCCGGCTCGATGCGCCACTCGTGCGTCATCAGCGCGAAGTCGCGATCGACGCGCGGGCCGCGCGGCCGGCGCGGATGCACGACGAACATGCCGACCAGGCCGAGCCCGATCTGCGTCATCTCGTCGTGGTGCGAGTGGTACATGAACGTGCCCGCGTGACGCAGGACGAGCTCGTACTTGAACGTCGCGCCGACCGGGATCGGGCGCTGGTTGAGGCCGGAGACGCCGTCCATGCCGTTCGGCACGATCATCCCGTGCCAGTGCACGGTCGTCGGCTCCAGCAGCCGGTTGGTGACGAAGATGCGCACGCGGTCGCCCTCGACCGCTTCGATCAGCGGACCGGGCGTGCGGCCATTGTATGCCCACAGGCGCGCTCTCAGGCCGGGCGCGAGCTCGTGATCGATCTCGCCCGCGACGAGGTGCCCGACGAGCACGTCGCCGTCGCGACGCCAGCGCAGCTTCGTCCCGTTCGGCATGTGCACGGGGATCGGGCCGCCCGGGTAGATCGGCGTGCGGTCGGGGCGCGCCGCGGCGACCGGCGAGCGCTCGCTCACCTCTCGCTGCGTCCACTCCGGCGCGCGCTCGGCGTCGGGCGGCGTGCCGAGCGTGTCGTCGGGAGGCTCGCCGTGCCCCGCGTGCTGGGCGGCGGTTCGGCGCGCGATGAGCGTCGCGCCCGCGACCGCGCCGCCGACCAGGAAGTCACGCCGGTTCACCATCAGTGCGTCTCCTCCGCGCGCCGCAGCGTGCCCGGGGCGCGGGAGGGCCCGACGCGCCCGAGCTCCATGTCATCGCGCCCGATCGTCCCCGCGAGCCGGCCCGCGAGCAGCTGATCGAGCGTCGCGCGCGCCTCCCAGTGCTGGCGGAGCATGTCGACGTAGTCGATCGCCGCGGCGATCTGATCGCGCCGCGTCTGCAGCAGACGAAAGACGTCCACCTGCATCGCGTTGTACTGCCGGAGCGTCTGCTCGAACACGCGCGCTCTCGCCGGGATCAACACGTCGCGATAGCGCCGCGCGAGGAGCTCGGTGGTGACCGCGCGGTTGCGTGCCGCGCGGACCGAGGCGCGCACCGCGATCGCCGTGCCGACGTAGCGCTCGCGCATCCCCTCGAGCTCGGACTCGCGGGCGAGCACGCGGCCCTGGCCCTGCGAGAGCACCGGCAGCGCGATCGACATCTCGGGGCCGTACTCCCATCGGTCTCCGTCGAGCTCGGCGTGGAAGCCGACGGTGATGTCGGGCACGAGCCCCTCGGCGCGCGCGAGACCGACGCTGCGGCCGACCGCGTCGAGCTCGGCGCGCGCCTCCGCCAGCTCGAGGCTCGCTTCGATCGCGCGCCGCTCGAGGTCGTCGAGCTCGAGGGGCACGTCGCCGGGATCGTCGAGTCGCGCGCTCGCCTCCCAGGTGACGTCGGTCCCGTACAGGCCGAGCAGCACGTTGAGCCGCTCGCGCGCGTCGAGCGCTTCGAGCTCGGCGCGCGCCACGTCCATCCGCGCCTCTTCGTAGGCGGCCTCTTCGATCGCGACGTCGAGATCGCGATAGTTCCCCGCGTCGCGCAGCGCCTCGGCGGCCGCGACGCTCGCGGCGAAGGCGTCCATCGCGGTGCGCACGAGCTCGAGCTGCTGCGCCGACGCCTGGTACCGGAAGAACGCGATGCGGACGCGGTACGCGAGGTCGAGCATCGCGCCGGCGACGCGCAGGCGTGCGACCTCCATGCGCGCCGAGGCGAGATCGCGGCGGATCGGCGCGAGCACCAGCGCCGTCAGATCGATCTCGATCCCGACGTCGTACTGCGGCGGCTCGGCCTGGTCCTCGGGGAACCGGATCTCTCCGTCGATCACCGGGTTCGGGAGCAGGCCTGCCTGCACGAGGTCGCCGCGCGCGACGCCGAGCTCGGCGAGGCTCTCCCGCAGGGACCGGTTGCCCAGCAGCGCGATGCGGACCGCCGCGTCGACGTCGAGCGGCTCGGCGAGGATCGACTCGACGTCCTCGGGGGTGCGATCCCAGGACTGCGGATCGCGATCGACGAGCTCGAGCTCGGAGCGCGTCGCGAGCACGGCGCGGATCGCGCTGACGTCCTCGCGGCTCGAGTGCGACGCGCAGCCGAGCGCGAACACCAGCGAGGCGACGCCCAGCGTCCCGTGAGCCTCAGTGCGCATGCGCCGGACCTCGCTCGCCGGCGTCGGGGGGCACGCCCGCGTCGAGCGCCGGAGCGTCGCTCGCACCCGGCGCGTGCTGGCCGTGCTGGTCATGCGCGTCGTGCTCGCGCTCGTCGATCATTGGATCTTCGAAGCTCGAGCCGAGCGCTGGCAGCGGCGCGGGGTCGGTGTCGGGAGACGTCGGAGCGCCCCTGCGCGCGGCCGGCGAGGCGCCGCCGCACGCCGCCGCGAGCAGCACTGCGATCACCACGCATCGTGAGGACAGAGCCATGAGAACCCCGGGCTCATAGACGCGCGCGAGGTGTCGTCACGCCCGCGCCGTGAGACGCCCGCGATCAGCGGCCGTGGATCGGGAGGGCGCGCAGGATCGCGTCGGCGTCGCTGCGCACGCACGCGTAGCAGTCGCTCCTGCCGCCGCGACCGCACCCTCGGCGCGGTGCGTCGC
>JALYRN010000413.1 GCA_030855295.1 Myxococcota bacterium
TGTCGCGGGACCGCCGGAGCGCGCCCGCGAGCAGCGGCTCGCCGAGGCGACGCGCGACCGGCACCGCCAGCAGCGAGGCCTGGTTGAAGCCTCGCTCTCGCAGCCGGCGCGGATGCAGCGGGATCGGGATCACTGCGTCGACGCGCCCGGCGAGGTCGGCGCATGCGCTCGCGAGCAGGGTCCCGAGCGCGCGCGAGATGTCGGTGCGCCCCGCGTACTTCAGGCGCCGGATCGCGTCGGCGAGCGGCCCGCCGAAGACGTAGGCCGCGCCGCTGCCGTCCACCGGCGCGAGCACCTCGAGGAGCACCTCGCACGCGCCGCAGAAGCTCTCGCAGCCCGGCTCGAGATCGAGGTCGCACCCTGGGCAGGTGCGCGGCGCCAGCAGATCGAAGAGCCCGGCGACGACGGAGGTGAGCACGCGGCGGTATCGCGCCGACGCGCCCGAGGTTTCCCTCGACCTCCTGCGATCGATCGGCTCGCCCCCGTAGGTCCCTCCCGTCCACGCGCGAAGCGCGCGCTCCCGTGCAGGACCTACGGGGGGCGAGCACTCCTGCGATCAGTGCGAGTACGGCTCGTTCCGCAGGATCGTGAACGCGCGATAGATCTGCTCGGCGAGCACGAGCCGCGCGAGGCGATGCGGCAGCGTCATGTCGCTCATCGAGAGCCGCAGATCCGCGCCCGCGGACACGCTCTTCGGCAGCCCGTACGAGCCGCCGATCAGGAACGCGACGACCGGCACCGCGCCGATCTCGCACTGCTCGACCCAGCGCGCGAGCTTCTCGCTCGTCATGCGCTGCCCCTCCACCTCGAGCGCGACGGTGCGCGCCCGCGCCGGGATCGCCTTCCGGAAGCGCGCCTCGAGCTCGACGTCGCGTCCGTCCTCGAGCTCGATCTCCTCGATCTTCGCGTAGCGCCCGATGCGCTTCTCGTACTCGTCGATCGCGTCGCGGAGCCCTCGCTCCTTGACGCGACCGACCGCCACGATCGCGATCTTCACGCGGCTCGCCTCAGCGCGACGCCGAGCCGGGGACCGGCAGCCGCGCCGCGTCGATCCAGAGCGACTCGAGGTCGTAGTAGCCGCGCACGTCGTGATGGAAGATGTGGACGACGATGTCGCCGAAATCCATCAGCACCCACGCGCCGCCGGGCAGCCCCTCGACGCCGAGGCACTTCGTCTTCGTGTTCTTCTCGACGTCCTCGGCGATGCCGCGCGCCAGCGCGCTGACCTGACGATCGCTGCTGCCGCTCATCACGACGACGTAGTCCGCGTAGTCGACCTTGCCCTGCACGTCGATGATCTCGACGTTCAGCGCCTTCTTGTCGAGGGCCGCCTCGGCGACCGCGAGCGCGACGCGCGTCGACGTGTCGTCCGACACCTTCGACTTCGTGCGCGTCGGGCGCGACTTCGGCACCTCGACCTTGGGCGCGGCCTTCGCCGCTGCCTTCGCCGCCGACTTGGCCGCGCTGCTGCCCGTCACCTTGCTCTTGCTGCCGGCGCGAGGACGCGTCGCCGTCGTCGTCCCCGCCTTCATCGTGCCGGCCTTCTTCGTGCCGGCCTTCTTCCGAGTCGTCGCCACGTGCTCTCGCTCTCTCTCCTCCGCTCGCTGATCAGCGGCGGATCTGTCCGTCTCCGAACGCGACCCACTTGCGCGTGCAGAGCTCTTCGAGGCCCATGGGGCCGTAGGCATGCAGCTTCGAGGTGGAGATGCCCATCTCGGCACCGAGCCCGAGCTCGCTGCCGTCGTTGAAGCGCGTCGACGCGTTCACCAGCACGCAGCTCGCGTCCACCTCGCGCAGCCAGCGCTGCGCCTTCTCGTAGCTGCGCGTCACGATCGACTCGGTGTGGCGCGAGCCATGGCGCATCACGTGCGCGATCGCTCCGTCGATCCCGTCGACGACCGCGATCGCGAGCACGCGGTCGAGGTACTCGGTGTCCCAGTCGGCGTCCGTCGCCTCGCTCATCGCCGGGTCGATCGAGCGCGCGCGCGAGTCGCCGCGCAGCTCGACGTTCTCGGCGCGCATCGCGTCCGCGACGCGCGCCACGAACTCGGTCGCGCACGCCTCGTCGACGAGTAGGGTCTCCATCGCGTTGCACACGCCGGGACGGTGCACCTTCGCGTTCAGCGCGATCCGCTCGGCCATGTGCAGGTCGGCGTCGCCGTCCACGTAGACGTGACAGACGCCCTTGTAGTGCTGCACCACCGGCACGGTCGCGTTCTCGCTGACGTACTGGATCAGTCCCTCGCCGCCCCGCGGGATCAAGAGATCGACGATGCCGTTCAGCCGAACCATCGCCGCGAGCGCGGCGCGATCGGTGGTGCGGATCAGCGTGACGCCGGCGGCAGGCAGGCCCGCGGCCGAGAGCGCCGCCGCGAGCGTGTCGGCGATCGCGACGTTGGTCTCGAGCGCCTCGGAGCCGCCGCGGAGCAGGCACGCGTTGCCGCTCTTGACGCAGAGCGCCGCGGCCTCGGCGGTCACGTTGGGGCGCGACTCGTAGACGATCGCGACGAGCCCCAGCGGCACCCGCATGCGGCCGACCAGCAGCCCGTTCGGACGACGGACGAGGTCCTCGATCGCGCCGACCGGATCGGGCAGGCGAACGATCTCCTCGATCGCGCACGCGACCCGCTCGAGCCGCTCCTCGTCGAGCCGCAGACGATCGAGCATCGCGCCCGAGAGCCCCGCCTCGGTCGCACGCCGGACGTCGCGCTCGCTGGCCTCGAGGATGTTCGCCGACGCCGCGCGGAGCCCCTGCGCGGCGCGCGTGAGCGCATCGTTCTTCGCCTCGGCGCTCGCGCTCGCGAGCACGCGACCGGCATCTCTCGCTAGGGTCGCGACGCGCCGGACCTCAGAGGCGATCCCGCTGCTGTCGTCCACGCGCGCGACCCTAGCACACGCACGGACACCCACCGACCTCTGCCGCGCGCGGCTTGAACTGCGGCCTGAAACCGTGCAAAACCTCACCGCCTCCGCCGCGGGCAACGCCGGGCCGAGCTACACCTGGCCGCCCTCTCCGAGCGGATTCGCGCGATGAGCCCATGGAACTGAGCCAGACCTCACCGAGCGCCGCGACCGCAGAGGCGCCGCCGCCGCCGCCGCCCTCACCCGCGCGCGCCGACCGCGAGCCGTGGCCTCCGGGGCGTCGGAGCGCGAAGGAGCTGCTCGCGGCCGCGAAGGAGTTCGGCAAGGAGAACCGCGCGCGCAGCTGGTTCCACGTCGCGGAGACGTTCGCCGTGCTCGCCGTGCTGCAGGCGGCGACGATCGCGGCGCCGTGGTGGTGGGCGCGCCTCGCGGCGTCGCTCGTGATGGGCCTCGTGATCGTGCGGGGGTTCATCCTCTATCACGACTTCATGCACAACTCGCTGCTGCGCGGGTCCACCGTCGGCAAGTGGATCATGTACGCGTACGGCGTGTACGTGCTGACGCCGCCGACGGTCTGGCGGCAGACGCACAACTACCATCACGCGCACACGGCGAAGATCGTCGGCTCGCACGTCGGCTCGTACCTGATGGTCACGACCGAGATGTGGAAGCAGATGTCGCCGCTCGAGCGGCGCGTCTACAAGATCTACCGGCACCCGCTGACGATCGTCTTCGCGTTCTTCACGGTGTTCCTCTACGGAATGTGCGTCTCGTCGTTCCAGCGGAACCCGCGCAAGAACTGGGACTCGATGCTCGCGGTGGTGCTGCACTTCGCGGTCGCGACGCTGCTGCTCGCGCTCGCGGGCTGGCAGATGTTCCTCTTCGCGTACTTCCTTCCGCTCTTCGTCGCGACGATGGCGGGCGCGTACCTCTTCTACGCGCAGCACGACTTCCCCGAGATGAACGTGCAGCCCCGAGAGAGCTGGGAGTACACGCGCGCCGCGCTCGAGAGCTCGAGCTACATGAAGGGCGGCCCGATCATGCACTGGCTGACCGGCAACATCGGCTACCACCACGTGCACCACCTGAACCCCGGCATCCCGTTCTATCGGCTGCCCGAGGCGATGGCCGCCATCCCCGAGCTGCAGAGCCCGAAGGGCACGACCTCGCTGCACCCCCGCGACATCGCGGCGTGCTTCCGCGCGAAGCTCTGGGATGCGAGCCAGGGGCGCATGGTCGGCTACCCCGACGCCTGATCGCGCGCGGACGGAAAGCGACCGGAGTCGGCGCGCGTGAGTCCTCTCCGTCGCGCCGCTCGATGCGCGTGGTAAGCCGCGCAGCATGAGCGAGGGACGCACGATTCGGGCGCCGCGGGGGACCACCCTGCGGTGCAAGGGATGGCTCCAAGAGGCAGCTCTCCGGATGCTGATGAACAACCTCGATCCCGAGGTCGCGGAGCGCCCGCAGGATCTCGTCGTCTACGGCGGCACCGGCAAGGCCGCGCGAAACTGGGAGGCGTTCGACGTGATCGTGCGCGAGCTCGAGGAGCTCGAGGGCGACGAGACGCTGCTGATACAGTCGGGCAAGGCGGTCGGGAAGTTCCGCACGCACGAGGGCGCGCCGCGCGTGATCCTCGCGAACTCGAACCTGGTGCCGGCGTGGGCGAACTGGGACGAGTTCCGCCGCCTCGAAGCGATGGGGCTCACGATGTTCGGCCAGATGACGGCCGGGTCGTGGATCTACATCGGCACGCAGGGGATCCTGCAGGGCACGTACGAGACCTTCGTCGCGGCCGGGGAGCAGCACTTCAGTGGGTCTTGGAGCGGGCGCTGGATCCTGAGCGCGGGCCTCGGCGGCATGGGCGGCGCGCAGCCGCTCGCCGCCACGATGGCGGGCGCGTGCTTCCTCGGCGTCGAGATCGATCCCTCGCGCGCCGAGAAGCGGAAGAAGGATCGCTACGTCGATCGGATCACGTCGTCGACGGACGAGGCGCTCGCCTGGATCGACGAGGCGCGCGGGCGCGGCGAGGCGCTCAGCGTCGCGCTGGTCGCGAACGCCGCGGACGTCTATCCCGAGCTGGTCGCGCGCGGCATCACGCCGGACTTCGTGACCGAGCAGACCGCGGCTCACGATCCGCTGGTCGGGTACGTGCCGCCGGGGCTCTCGCTCGCGCAGGCCGACGCGCTGCGGCGGGACGATCCGAAGCAGTACGTCGAGCGCGCCAAGCAGGGCATGGCGCTCGAGGTGCGCGCGATGCTGACCATGAAGGAGCGCGGCGCCCACGCGTGCGACTACGGCAACAACATCCGCGCGCACGCGAAGGACGTCGGCGTCGAGCGCGCGTTCGACATCCCGGGCTTCGTGCCCGCGTACGTGCGGCCTCTGTTCTGCGAGGGGAAGGGGCCGTTCCGGTGGGTCGCGCTCAGCGGCGATCCCGAGGACATCCGCGTGACGGACGCCGCGGTGAAGGAGGTCGTCCCGCACGACGCGCACCTGCACCGCTGGCTCGACATGGCCGCCGAGCGCGTCGCGTTCCAGGGCCTGCCGGCGCGCATCTGCTGGCTCGGCTACGGCGATCGACACCGCGTCGGGCTGAAGTTCAACGAGCTGGTGCGCGAGGGGAAGGTGAAGGCGCCGATCGTGATCGGCCGCGATCACCTCGACTGCGGATCGGTCGCGAGCCCGAACCGCGAGACCGAGGCGATGAAGGACGGCAGCGACGCGATCGCCGACTGGGCGATCCTCAACGCGCTGATCAACACCGCGTCGGGCGCGACCTGGGTGAGCTTCCACCACGGCGGCGGCGTCGGCATCGGCTACTCGCTGCACGCGGGGATGGTGATCGTCTGCGACGGCAGCGCGGAGGCGGATCGCCGGCTCCAGAACGTGCTGACGGCCGATCCCGGGATGGGCGTGATCCGCCACGCGGACGCGGGATACGAGCTCGCGCTCGAGACCGCCGAGAAGAAGGGCGTCCACGTGCCGCACCGGGCGCGATGACGGACGCGATCGATCTCGTCGTGCGGCGGGCGCGCGTCGTCACGTGCGCAGGCTCGGGCGAGCGCGCGCGCGAGCGGCTCGGCATCCTCGACGACGGCGCGATCGCGATCCGCGGCGATCGCATCGTGTGGGTGGGCCCTGACGAGGACCGACCGCGAGACGCGGCGCGCGAGCTCGACGCGCGAGGGCGGGTCGTGATGCCCGGCCTCGTCGATCCCCACACGCACCTGGTGTTCGGCGGATCGCGGGTCGACGAGTTCGCCCGGAAGATGGCGGGCGAGGACTACCGCGCGATCGCCGCGGCGGGCGGCGGCATCGCGTCGACGG
>JALYRN010000414.1 GCA_030855295.1 Myxococcota bacterium
GCCTCGAGCGCGCCCTCTGCGGGGCGCCCCGGCGAGGCCCCGGGCGCGCAGCCAGCGAGCGCGAGCGCGAGGACGATCCACCGGGGCATGGGCCGAGCGTACCGCAGTGAGGCCACGCGCGGCGGCGCCGGGGCTCGGACGCTATATCCGTCGTTCGGAAGTGAGCATCGACATGAACGAACAGCCCAAGCGATTGATCGAGACCATCCGCGCGTCGATCATCGGCGACGACGAGGTGCTGGTCGGTCCGTTCGGGCCGCGGCGCATCACGTACGCCGACTACACCGCGTCGGGGCGATCGCTCTCGTTCATCGAGGACTTCGTGCGGCACGAGGTGCTGCCGCGCTACGCCAACACGCACACCGAGTCGTCGGGCACGGGGCTGCAGACCGGACGCTTCCGCGAGGACGCGCGCGCGATCATCAAGAGCGCGGTGGGCGCGGACGAGCGCGACGCGGTGATCTTCACGGGGTCTGGCGCGACGGCGGCGATCCACAAGCTGATCGAGTGCATGAACCTGCGCATCCCGCGCGATCTCGATCAGCAGTGGGGGCTCTCGGATCACATCCCGCGCGAGCAGCGGCCGGTCGTGTTCATCGGGCCCTTCGAGCACCACTCGAACGAGCTGCCGTGGCGTGAGTCGATCGCGGACGTCGTCGTCATCCAGGAGGACGCCGACGGGCACGTGTGCCTCGATCATCTGGAGCGCGAGCTCGAGAAGCACGCGGCGCGTCCGCTGAAGATCGGATCGTTCTCGGCGGCGTCGAACGTGACGGGGATCGCGACGGACACGATCGCGGTCTCGACGCTGCTGCATCGGCATGGCGCGCTGTCGTTCTGGGACTTCGCGGCGGCCGGGCCGTACGTCGACTGGAAGATGAACGCGAAGGGGCAGGGCGAGCACGCGGAGCTCGCCTACAAAGACGCGGTCTTCCTGTCGCCGCACAAGTTCATCGGGGGGCCGGGCACGCCGGGCGTGCTCGTCGTGAAGAAGGCGCTGCTGACGAACTGCGTGCCGTCGGTGCCGGGCGGCGGGACGGTCGCGTACGTCAACCCGCAGGAGCATCGCTATCTCGACGACGTCGAGCAGCGCGAGGAGGGCGGCACGCCGGCGATCGTCGAGTCGATCCGCGCGGGGCTGGTCTTCCAGCTCAAGCAGGCGGTCGGCCCCGACGCGATCCGCGAGCACGAGGAGTCGTTCATCCGGCGCGCGATCGCGAGCTGGTCGGCGAACCCGAACATCGAGATCCTCGGCAACCTCGAGGCGTGGCGGCTGTCGATCGTCAGCTTCGTCGTGCGGCACGACGGGCGCTACGTGCACCACAACTTCATCGCGCAGGTGCTCAACGATCTGTTCGGGATCCAGGCGCGCGCGGGGTGCTCGTGCGCGGGGCCGTACGGGCACCGGCTGCTGGGGATCGACGTCGAGCGGAGCAAGGAGTTCGAGCGCGAGATCGTGCGCGGCTGCGAGGGGATCAAGCCGGGCTGGGTGCGCGTGAACTTCAACTACTTCCTGAGCGAGCCGACCTTCGAGTACCTGCTCGCCGCGGTGAACATGGTGGCGAGCGAGGCGTGGAAGCTGCTGCCGCAGTACGACTTCGATCCGCAGACGGGGCGCTGGACGCATCGGCGCGGGCTGAGCGCGCCGGTGATGCGGCTGACCGACATCGGCTACGAGGGCGGCAAGCTCTCGTACCGCTCGCGGCATGCGACCGAGCCCGAGTGGGTGCTCGCGAGCTACCTCGAGGACGCGCGGCGGATCCTCGATCAGGCGCTGCGCGACGCGGCGGCGGAGCGGCCGAGCGAGCCGATCGTCAGCGCGGACTTCGAGCACCTGCGCTGGTTCGCCATGCCTGCGGAGATCGCGCGTGCCGCGGGAGCATCGAGCCTCGGACGCGACGAGGCCGCCGGAGCGCATGCGCTCGGCGGCCTCGTGGGAGAGAGCGGGGAGTGAGTCGGCAGGAGTGCTCGCCCCGGAGGTCGCGGACGGGAGCGCGCGCTTCGCGCGCGGACGAAGCGACCGGAGCCGGCGAGCCGATTTTTAGACAGGCTTCGAGCGATCAGAGGTTCTTGTTCGCGAAGTCCCAGTTGACCAGGTTCCACCAGGCCTCGACGTACTTCGGGCGCGCGTTGCGGTAGTCGACGTAGTACGCGTGCTCCCAGACGTCGCAGGTGATCAGCGGCGTCTTGTCCATCGTGAGCGGGCTGCCGGCGTCGTGGGTGTCGATGATCGCGACGCCGTCGCCGTCCTTCACCAGCCACGCCCAGCCGCTCGCGAAGTGGCCTGCGGCCTTCGCGCTGAACTGCTCCTTGAACGCCGAGAAGGAGCCGAAGCTCTTGTCGATCGCGGCCTTGATGTTGCCGGTGGGCTCGCCGCCGCCGCCGGGGCGCATGCTGTTCCAGTAGAACGTGTGGTTCCAGACCTGCGCCGCGTTGTTGAACACGGGGCCCTTCGCGCTCTTGATGATGTCCTCGAGGCTCTTGCCCTGGAGCGACGCGTCTTGCTCGACGAACTTGTTCAGGTTGTTGACGTACGCGGCGTGGTGCTTGCCGTGGTGGAACTCGAGCGTCTCCGCCGAGATGTGCGGTGCGAGCGCGTCCTTCGAATAAGGGAGCTCGGGCAGCGTGAAGGCCATCGTCGTGTTCTCCGGAGAAAGGGTGCGGGCCGTCTCTAGACCCGCGCGGGGTCGTCGAAAGGGGCCCGGGAAGTGACGTTCCGAAACGTCGGGCCCCGGCAGCGTAGGAGGGAAACCCCGCAAGAGTAAAGCCCGCCTCCCCCCACCTCCCCGGGGGACAGGATCGCGCTCGTAACATCTCGTAATCGTTGGGCTCCTGCGGGCAGTCGTACAAACTATCGAAACAGGCGCCAATTCGCGTGTCTTCGCGGAACCCCGCGTTTCTGACAGTTTGTACGACTGTCCGCCGATCCGCAGTGATTCCAGCGACTTGCAACGTCGATCCTGTCCCCGGGAGGTTTACTGGGTGTTGATCGGGGTTTACAGGCGTGGCAGTTCGGGGGATGCGGGATGCGCACGAGGCGATGGGGCGGCGGCTGCGAGAGCTGCGGCTGGAGCGGGATCTCCAGCAGGCAGACGTGGCGCGGCGGCTCGGGGTGTCGCCCGCGTATCTGTCGCTGATCGAGAAGGGGAAGCGCGCGGTGCAGCTGCCGCTGCTCTTCCAGGCGCTCGAGCTCTACGGGGTCGGGATGGAGGAGTTCATGGCGTCGCTCGGCGAGCCGCGCGCGTCCGACGGGCTCGCGCGGCTGCTCGACGAGCCGCTCTTCCGCACGCTGAACCTCTCGCGCGAAGAGCTCGCGTCGATGGGCGCTGAGCCCAAGGTCGCGACCACGATCACCGCGCTCTTCAACCTCTACAAGAACACGCGCTCGCAGCTCGATCACACGCTGCGCGATCTCGCGCGCCAAGAGCGCGACGCCGGCACCGCGCTCGGGCGCACCGGCCCCTCGAGCGATCCCGTCGGCTTCGACTACTCGCCCTTCGACGAGGTGACCGACTTCCTCGAGCACGTCGGCAACTGGTTCCCCGCGCTCGAGGAGCGCGCCGACGCGTGGCGCCGCGATCACGGGCTCGCGTCGATGGATCGCGTCAACGCCGACGCGCTCGGGCAAGGCCTGCGCGAGCTCGGCGTCGAGGTGCAGCTCGTGCGCGGCGAGGCCGGCTCGGTGATCCGCCGCCTCGATCGCGAGGGTGGTCTGCTGCGCCTGTCGCGCGACGTGCCCGAGCACCGACGTCTCTTCCAGCTCGCGCACACGATCGGCCTGCGCCTGCTCGACGAAGAGCGTCTGCACGACGCGATCATCGGCGATCGCCACGCCGGTCACTCGCAGACCGCGCGCCTCATCAAGATCCACCTCGCGAACTACTTCGCAGGCGCGCTGCTCCTGCCGTACGACGCGTTCTTCAAGGAGACGCAGCGCCTGCGCTACGACGTCGAGCGCCTCGCGCACGTGTTCGAGTCGTCCTACGAGACCGTCGCGCACCGCCTCTGCAACCTCAGCGATCCGAGGCAGCGCGGCGTCCCCTTCCACTTCCAGCGCGTCGACGTCGCGGGCAACATCAGCAAGCGCTACAGCGCGACCGGCCTGAAGTTCCCGCACGGCACCGGCAGCTGCCCGAAGTGGGTCGTCCACACGGCGTTCCTGACGCCGCACGCGATCGCGAAGCAGTACTCGCAGTTCCCCGACGGCTCGATCTACTTCTGCTTCGCGCGCGTGATCGCGGAGACGATCGGCGGCTCGCTCTCGAAGGGCACCTGCTACGCGATCGGCCTCGGCACCCACGCCGAGTCCGCGAAGCACCTCGCGTACGCCGACGACATGCCCTTCGTCGATCCGCAGAAGATGGCAGTTCCGGTCGGCACCACCTGCCGCTTCTGCGAGCGCACCGACTGCAACCAGCGCGCGTCCCCGAGCTACAAGTTCGCCTTCCGCGTCGACGAGTACATCAAGAAGGACAACTTCTTCTCACCGCTCGTCGTGCAGGACGAGACCGCCCCCGCCGACGAGCCCGGCAGCGCCGCGCCTGACGTCGCGAGCACCCGCCTGCGCCGCAAGCGCTGAGGATCGATAGGACGGAAAGAACGAGGCCCGCGACC
The DNA here is from genome assembly GCA_030855295.1 of Myxococcota bacterium. Taxonomy (GTDB): domain Bacteria; phylum Myxococcota_A; class Polyangia; order Polyangiales; family Sandaracinaceae; genus Sandaracinus. The sequence continues at coordinate 4,615 of JALYRN010000414.1, forward strand.
GAGGTGGTCGCGGGCCTTCGTCAGAGCACGATCACGCGAGAAGCGTGATCAGGGGGCCGCGGGCTCGACGTTGTCGATCCACGGCGTCAGCGAAGGCGCCTCGGGGTGGACGCAGCGCATGGCGATCGGATGACAGACGGCGCCCGCCATCGCGGCGCACTCGCCGCCGGCGGCGGTGCACGGAAGCGGAACGACCGACGGCGCACCCGCGTGTCCGCGGAAGAACAGGGTCGCGACCTCGCCCGCGTCGAGCGTGTCCGCGTCCGTGAGGTTGACCGGGTAGCCGGGCGTTCCGTCCGGCGGCACCGGGAAGGGCAGCGGGATCGCGGCGAGCCGCGTCGCGCCGGTCGCATCGGCGCAGTTGGTGCCCGTGGCGGTCGTGCGCGCATAGATGAGCAGCGCGCCGCTCGTCACCGGGCCGCGCTCGCTGTAGGGCAGGTCGAGCACCATCGTGGCGCCGCCGACGTACGCGACGCCCATCGCGAGCTCCTCGCCGGGCATCTCACCGGCCACCTCGACGGCGCCGAGCATGATGTCCGGGTCGTAGCAGACGTCCACCGCGGGCGTCGGGATCGCGGTGATCGCGTGCACGACGCGCACGCGCGTCATGTCCGCCGCGGGGTCGCTGTTGTTGTCCTGGATGACGACGAGACCGGGCGCCTCCGTCTCGGAGCCGATGCGGCCGACCGCGGCGATCGTGTAGCTGTTGCCGCCGACGAGCTCCGACGCATCGACCTCCGAGCTGAAGAGCGCCTCGGACGACGCGGGGCAGTCGGTGCCGGTGACGGTCGTCGCGCCGTAGACGTACACGTTGAACGTGATCGGCGGGAGCGTGAGCGCGTCGGTGTACGGCGAGACGCCGCCGTACGGGATCGGCGCGGCGCCCGCGTCGTTGCGGGTGATCAGGAGCTGCGGACCGTCCGCGGGCGCGCCCGCCGCGCGGAGGCACAGGTGGACCGCGCCCATCGCCGCTGCGGGGCCGGGGACGTTCGCGATCATGTGAGCGAGACGCAGGTTCGCGTTCGGCGGCGGGCCGGCATCCTGGCCACCGTCCTCCATGCCGGAGTCGATCGGGTCGCCGCCGTCTTGGCCGGCGTCGACCGGATCCGTGCCGGTGTCACGACGGCCGCCGTCCACCGGGTCGTCCGGGTCGCCGCACGCGACGAGCGTGACGCCGAGGCCCATCATCGCCGCGCAGATCGCGATTCTGTTCGAAGTACCAATCATTCCGTTTCCTCCTGAAGTGCTCGCCCGACCGATCTGAGCGCACGACCCCGGAACACCGGTGGCGCGCGGACCAGTCGTCCGGCCGGAACCAAGCGAGTGCGCCCCCACGTGCGCACCATCACAGGGTACACCAAGCCGTCCCGCAGAAGCCAAGGGTCTGGTGGATTCCGAGTACGCGGCGTCTCGGGGGACGTCCCAGTGTGGATCCTGCGGGAAGACACGGATACATTGCCCCACGACATGAGCGTCGCCCCGAGGATCTGCGGCGCCTGCGGGACTCCGAGCACGTCCGACGCTCGCTTCTGCGGGCGCTGCGGCGGCCCGCTCGGCCCCGAGGCCGCGCC
>JALYRN010000415.1 GCA_030855295.1 Myxococcota bacterium
GCGCGCCCCCGCGGCTCCGCCGCGGGGGTTTTGGGACAGCCTTTCAGCGCCCGAACCCTGCCGCTCCGCCCGCCCCGGCCTCGACGGTCCCGCAGCCCGGGCATCGAGGCGTGCCGCTGGGGTAGGGCGCGCGGCAGGCGGAGCAGAACACGCGCCCACCGATCGAGTGCTCCGCGATCGCGACGAGCTGCGGGTGACGCACTGCGAGCTCGCGCATGCTCATCCGCGCGCCTTCGGCCGCGGGCGACCACACCATGTCGGCGGCGACGAGCTCGTGAGGCTGCACGGTGCGCACGCCGCGCAGCGCGATCGCGAGATCGTTCGCGTCGTGCGCCTGCACGTCGATGAGCTCGCGGTGCGCCGCGACGATCAGCGTGACGACCGCCGCGCCCTCGGCCGCGTGCTCGTTCGGATCGGCGATCCCCGACGCGTCCACGCCGAGCGCGGCGCGGGCCTCCGCAGCGAGCTGGCCGAAGCTGCGCTCCGCCTCGGGCGGCGACATCGGATGGAAGTTCGACACCTCCGCGCGCAGCCACGCGACGCGGGCCTCCTCGAGCGCCTGCGCGAGCGCGCCGACCATCACGACGAGCCCCTCCTTGCGCCGCGCGTCCGCGCCGCCCGCGAGCTCCTTGAAGCGACCCTGCACGAACGGCCGCGCGCGCCAGTCGATCGCGATCCGCACCGCGGTGATGTCGACCTGGTTCCAGAGCGGCGAGCCGGCGGCGGGCGGACGACCGAACGGCAGCTTCTGCGTGCCGGCCTGCCCGCCGCGCTTCTTGCGGACCACGAACCAGATCACCGCGCCGATGCTCACGATGATCAGCGTCGGGATCGGGCCGATCGTCACGAGCATGATCCGGATCGCGATGTAGACGATCCAGAAGAGCCCCTCGCCGTCGTCTCCGCCTCCGCCTCCGCCTCCTCCTCCGCTGCTCCCGCCGCTGCTCCAGTCGCCGCCGCCGAAGCTGCCGCCCGTGCCCTGCGCGAGCACGAACGCCGGGATCAGGAGCACCAGCAGCGACGCCGAGATCCATCCCAGCCAGCGCACCAGCTGCCTTCCGCGCGTCGTCTTCATGGCGCCGCGGATGGTAGCGCGCGACGGCCGGGCGGGGGCCTTCCGTGCAACGGCGCTTCTGCTACCCTCCGCGCCGCCGATGCCCATCGACACCGAGACGCTGCGCCGCGGCCTCGCGATCACCCTCGACGCCACGCACCTCGAGGGGCCTCCGCCGCGAGGCCTCGGGGCGAAGTACGAGGGGAAGGTCCGCGACAATTATCTGCCGGGCGATGGGCGCCGCGTTCTCGTCACGACCGATCGCATCAGCGCCTTCGATCGCGTGCTCGGCACGCTGCCCTTCAAGGGCCAGGTGCTCAACCAGCTCGCCGCGTGGTGGTTCGAGCAGACCCTCGACGTCGCGCCCAACCACGTGCTCGACGTGCCCGATCCGAACGTCACGATCGGCCTCGACTGCCGGCCGCTCGAGGTCGAGCTCGTCGTGCGCGCCTACCTGACGGGCGTCACGTCGACGAGCATCTGGACCCACTACGAGCAGGGCTCGCGCGTGTTCTGCGGGCACGCGCTCCCCGACGGTCTCGTGAAGAACGATCCGCTCCCCGAGCCGATCCTCACGCCGAGCACCAAGGCCGACAAGGGCGGGCACGACGTCAGCGTGTCGCGCGCCGAGCTGCTCGCGATGGGCCGCGTCTCGGAGGAGCACTTCGATCGTGCCGCGGAGCTCGCGCATGCGCTCTTCCGGCGCGGCCAGACGCTCTGCGCCGCGCGCGGGCTCGTGCTCGTCGACACCAAGTACGAGATGGGCATCGCGCCCGACGGCCGCATCGTCGTCATCGACGAGATGCACACGCCCGACAGCTCGCGCTACTGGTTCAAGGCCTCGTACGACGAGCGGCGCGAGCGCGGCGAAGAGCCCGAGAGCTTCGACAAGGAGTACGTGCGTCGGTGGCTCGCCGCGCAGGGCTGGAAGGGCGACGGCCCGATGCCGCCGATCCCCGACGAGGTGCGCATCGAGGCGTCGCGCCGCTACGTCGAGGCCTGCGAGACGATCATGGGGCGCCCGTTCACGCCGGATCTCGAGGACCCCGACGTGCGCATGAGGCGCAACCTCGGGCTCGCGTCGCGCACGGTGCAGCCCTGACTTCCGCGGAAACGATCTCGAACCTGGAGAGCCGGCAGATGCGAGCCAAGATCTACGTCACGCTCAAGCGCGAGGTGCTCGATCCGCAGGGCGATGCCGTGCGCCGCGCGCTCGGGACGCTCGGCTTCGAGGGCGTGCGCGACGTGCGCATCGGGAAGCTCGTCGAGATCGACGTCGATCGCGACGATCGCGAGGGCGTCCAGCGCGACGTCCGCACCATGTGCGAGAAGCTCCTCGCGAACGCGGTGATCGAAGACTTCCGCTTCGACCTCGAGGACTAGAACGACATGCGCTTCACCCAGGCCTTCATCCCGACGCTCAAGGAGGTGCCGAAGGAGGCGACGACGCCTTCGCACGTGCTGCTCCTCCGCGGCGGCTTCGTCCGTATGGTGGGCGCCGGCATCTACGAGATGCTGCCGCTCGGCCTGCGCGTGCTGGCGAAGGTCGCGTCGATCGTCCGCGACGAGATGGATCGAACGGGCGCCCAGGAAGTGCTGATGCCGGCGCTGCTCCCGCGGGAGTACTTCGAGGAGTCGGGCCGCTGGGACAGCTTCGGCGACACGCTGCTGCGCATGCGCGATCGCAAGGGCGCCGACTACCACCTCGGGCCGACGCACGAGGAGATCATCACCGACATGGTCCGGCGGGACGTGAAGAGCTATCGGCAGCTCCCGCTGAACCTCTATCAGATCCAGATGAAGTTCCGCGACGAGGCGCGCCCGCGCGCGGGCCTGCTCCGCTGTCGCGAATTCCTGATGAAGGATGCGTACTCGTTCGACGTGAGCGAGGAGCAGGCGCTCGCGAGCTACGAGAAGATGCGAGCGGCCTACCACCGCGTCTTCCAGCGTCTCGGCCTCGAGTACCGCATCGTCGCGGCCGACAGCGGCGCGATGGGCGGCTCGACGAGCGCGGAGTTCCAGGTCCTCGCGCAGAACGGCGAGGACGCGATCGTCGCCTGCACGAGCTGCGACTACGCCGCGAACGTCGAGGTCGCGGCGTCGGTGGCGCCGCTTCGAGAGAGCGCGCCGGCCGCCGCGTACGCGAAGGTCGCGACGCCGCACAAGAAGACGATCGAGGACGTCGCCGCGTTCCTCGGCGTGCCTTCGAGCGCGACCGCGAAGACGCTGATGTACGTCGCCGACGGCGAGCTCGTGATGGTGCTCGTGCGCGGCGATCACGAGGGCAACGATGTGAAGGTCGCGCGCGCGACCGGTGCGCGCGAGGTGCGCATGGCCACCGACGCGGAGATCGCGGCGACGTCGATGCCGGTCGGCTTCCTGGGCCCGATCGGATGGAAGGGCCGGGTGATCGCCGACCTCGCGCTCGACACCGGCGGTGGGTTCGTGTCGGGCGCGAACGAGGTCGATCAGCACTTCACGAGCGTCGTGCTCGGGCGCGACTACCAGGCGACCGTCGCCGACGTGCGCACGATCGGCAAGGGCGACCCCTGCGCGAAGTGCGGCGGCACGCTCGAGAGCTATCGCGGGATCGAGGGCGGGCACATCTTCATCCTCGGCACCCACTACAGCGCCAAGATGAAGGCGCACTTCCTCGACGACGACAACGCCGAGAAGCCGATCGTGATGGGCTGCTACGGCATCGGCGTCTCGCGCCTCGTCGCGACCGCGATCGAGCAGCACAACGACGCCGACGGGATCCTCTGGCCGATGTCGATCGCGCCCTACCACGTCGTGATCACGCCGGCCGGCAAAGGCGAGGACCTCGATCGCGCCGCGAACGAAGTCTACGAGGCGCTGCTCGCGCGGGGCGTGGAGACGCTGCTCGACGATCGCGACGAGCGGCCCGGCGTGAAGTTCAAGGACGCCGATCTGATCGGCATCCCGCTGCGCGTCACCATCGGCAAGAAGGGGCTCGCAGAGGGCAAGGGCGAGCTCAAGGCGCGCCACGAGAAGGACGCAGTGATGATCCCTCTCGGTGAGCTCGCAGAGCGCGTCGCGCAGCTCGTGCTCGAGAGCGGCGGACGTCTGCGCACGAGCTGAGCGAACCCATGGCGAGCCCGCGCACCAGCCCGACGGACAAGACCGAGCCCGCGAGCGCCGAGCCCGAGCGACGCTCGCCGACCGCCGCGATGATCGCGCTGCTCGTCGGCTTCGTGGTGCTCGCGGTCATCGGCGTGGTCACGGTCGTGATGCCCGAGGTCAGCGACGCGGGCGAGGACGAGGAGGCCGAGACGGAGCCGAGCTCGGATGCTCCGGCCGAGGCCGCCGCCGCTCCCGCCGTGCCCGCTCCGGCCGCCCCCGCCGCGCCCTGATCCGAGCGCCGTCGGGCTGGGCGCGGACCTCGACATCGCTCGCTGGCGCGTCGGTCGCGGCGCCCGGCGTCGCGTCGCTCTCGACCGCGACCGCGACCGGCGCATCGACGAGCGTGAGCTCGCCGCGCTCGATGCCGGCGAGCGCGCGCTGCAGCCATCCGTGGAACACCGCGTTCATCTCGTCGGACATCGCGTGTCCGACGCCGTCGTAGGTCCCGAGCTCCAGATCCCATCCGAGCGCGCGAAGGTGCTGGTAGCTCTCGAGCGTCTGCGCGTACGGGATCCGGTCGTCGTCGACCGCGTGCATCGTGCGGATCGCGGGTGCGGCCGGCGGCGGGGCTCCGCTCGGCCAGAGCGGAGGCGGGAGCCATCCTGCCAGCGGGAACGCGACGCCGACGACCTCCGGGTGCGCGGTCGCGAGCGCGATCGTGAGCATCCCGCCCTGCGAGAACCCCGTGACGATCGTCGGTCCGCGCGACGGCCGCGCCGCGCGCACGTCGACGATCAGCCGCGCGAGCCGCGCGCTCACCTCGCGCAGCGCCGCCGCGAGGACGTCCGTCTGTCCGTCGGCGACTCTGACCGGCAGCCAGCCGAAGCCGTCGCCGAGGATCATCGGGCCGCGCGGCATCACGACGCGGATGGCCGGCGTGAGCCCCGCGAACGGCCCGCCCGGCACGCGCGGCCGATCGCCGCGACCGTGGATCACGACGATCAGCGGCAGCTCACGGCTCGGATCTCCCTCCCCGAGCACGATCTCGAGGAACTCGATCCCCTGTGCCTCGCCCTCTCGCACGTGCACGCCGGGGGCGCGCTCCTCGTAGTGATCGGTGGGCGCCGCGAGGCTCGCCGCGTCGGGCACCGGCGCGGTCTCGGGCGCCGGTCGCGCAGCCGGCGCGACGATCGCGATCGGCGGCTCGTGACGCGGCGGCCACGCGACTACCGGGACACTGCGCGCTGCGGCTCCACACCCGCCCGAGAGCGCTGCGATCATGATCACGATCGAGAGCGACAGCGAGCGCGTGCGCATACCGAAGGAGCCTTGTCGCATGTTCGGGGGCTCGACGATCGCGTGTTCCGGGACGATGAGATCCGACAGGGGCGTCTGCGCGAACGGTGAGGTTTTTTTGCGTGAGCACCTCTGATCGCTCATCTTGAACATCGGACTCGGCGTCCGTACGGGGGTGTTTGCCGTGACGAAGACCGAGAAAGCGCGGGGTCGACCCGCGTGCTCTGACCTATTCGTTCGCTCGCTCGGCATCGGCGCACTCGCGCTCTCGGCACCGATGTGGGTGATCGGCGCTGCTCGTGCTTGGGACGCGCCGATGTGCGCAGTGCCCGATGCCGACGATGAGCGCGCGCTCTTCAGCGTCGCCGAGGTCACAGCGGAAGTCGCGCGCGAGGCGCCGTTCCACGCGCCCGTGCTCGCGTGTCTACCGACGCCACCCGCCTACACCGGCCACCCGGGGCTCAGCTCGCTTCCGAACGCGGCGCTGCCCGCGAGCGGTTCTCGCCTCGCGTCGGCTCGTCGCGCGCTCGCCTCGCTCGACGCACATCGCAGCGCGGGCCGCGCCCCCGACGCGCTCGTGGCGCTCGCGTCGCTCCGCACGTTGGTGCCCGAGCTCGCGGATCGCTGGGACCTGATCGAGGGCGAGCTCCGCCCTCGCGAGCAGCGCGGCTGCGATGCCTTCGGGCGCGCGCTCGAGAGCCCGAACACCACGATCGCGGCGCGGGCTCGCGTCGCCCACGTCCGCTGCC
>JALYRN010000416.1 GCA_030855295.1 Myxococcota bacterium
CCGCCGACCTCCGCCATCGACGCGCGCGCGAGCGCCGCGCGCTCGCCGAGCGGGGCCATCGCGAGCGCCTGGTCGAGCTGCTCGCACGTCGGCAGGCGGGCCTCCTCGCGCTCGACGATTGCGCGGTAGAGCGAGCCCTCGTGCGCGATCACGATCCCGTCGCGCGCCGCGACCACCTCGCCGCCTCTGTCGATCCACGACGTGCGCGTGACACCGTCCTCGGACGCGCTCCACACCAGCCATCCGGCGCTGGTGGCCGGCGCCGACGGAGGCGTGCTCTGCGCGGCGGCGCTCGCCCCTCCACAGCCGGGCATCAGCGCGAGGGCGAGGACGAGCGCGCAGAGAGAACGTGCAGTTCCGGTGGCCACGAATCGCCGTCGCGTGCACGCGGCGCGCCGCCGCCGAGTGGCCGGATCTGCGCGAAAGAGCGAAGGAAAACGCCTCGTCGGGGCGTTCCGCCCCGTGCCGGGAACGACGCGGCCACGCGGGCGTGGCGCCGCGATCGACCACCCCGATCAGGGCTCGGCGACCTCCGGGGCGCCGGGGCGAGCACTCCCGCTGACGTCACCCGTGGCGGATGCCGAGCAGCACGAGCGCGGGCTCGCCTTCCTCGCGCGTCCGCGCGAGATCGAGGTCGGCCTCGAGGCAGAAGTCGCCCGCGTCGTCCGCATCGAGGAGCGTCTGCACCACGCGCCACGTCCGCTCGCGCGGCTCGATCTGCGTGTGTCGCGGAGAGCGCGCGGCGGGATCGATCCGCAACGCGCCGTGCTCCACCTCGAACCCGACCATCGCCTCGCCGATCGTCTCCGCCGTCCACGCCGGCTCGCCCTCGGGCGCGAGCACCATCGACGCGGCCTCGCCGTACTCCCGCCGCGAGAGCGCGCGCACCACGCGGAACATCACGTTGCGCACGAGCACCGTCAGCGCCTTGGGATCCGACGTCACGTCTGCGGGCTCGAGCGCGCGATCCGGCTCCGCGGCGCGCGCGACGGCGCGCTCGGGATCGCGCAGCGCCTCCCACTCGTCGAGGAGGCTCGAGTCGACCTGCCGCACCACGACCCGCAGCCAGTCGGCGAGATCGTAGATCTCGTCGTTCTTCGCGCCCTCCGGCACGTTCTGGACGAACGCCTTGTACGCGTCCGAGAGGTACCGCAGCAGCACGCCCTCCGAGCGCGCGAGCCCGTACTCCTTGACGTACTCGTTGAAGCTCGCGCCGCGCTCCCACATGTCTCGCGCGATCGACTTCGGCCGGATGCCCTCGCGCGGCACCCACGGGTGGCGCGCCTTGAACTCCTCGAACGCGCTCTCGAGGAGCTGTTCGCACGGCCGCGGCACCTGGAGCTTGTCCAGCTCCGCCATCCGCTCGTCGTACTCGACGCCCTGCGCCTTCATCTCCGCGATCTTCAGGTCCTTGAGCCGATCGAGCTGGCGCATCAGCACGACCTCGGGGCTCTCGAGGATCGACTCGACGACGCTGAGCGCGTTCGCCGCGTAGAGCGGGTCCTCGTGGTCGAGGCGGGGCACCGCGTCGAGCACGAAGAGCGAGAGCGTCTGGTGCAGCGAGAAGTCCTCCTGCAGATCCGCGTGCACGCGGATCGCGCGGTCGTCGCGATCGATCTCGATCACCTCCGCGTCGCGCAGCGACCGGAAGAGCGCGATCGCGTGGCGCCCGTGCGCGAAGCGGCGCGGGCGGCTCTCGTGCGACGCGCGGACGAGCTCCTTCATCGCGCGGCAGCCGTCCTCGCCGCGCTCGAGGGCGCCCTGCAGCACCGCGAGCAGCATCCCGTGCGAGACCTTGAACCGCGACTCCAGCCGCTCGGGATCGCCGTTGCGCAGCTTCTCGAACGTCTGCTCGTCGAAGTGCGCGTAGCCGCGATCGGGCGGCTTCTTCGCGACCAGCTTGCGCGTCTTCTTGGGGTCGCCCTGCGCCTTCTCGCGCGCGACCTTGTTCTCGATCGCGTGCTCGGGCGCCTGCACGAGCACCCAGCCGCGATCGTCGAAGCCCTTGCGCCCCGCGCGGCCCGCGATCTGATGGAAGTCGCGCACCGAGAGGATGCCGGTCTTGGTCCCGTCGTACTTGCAGAGCTGCGTGAAGAGCACGCTCCGGATCGGCACGTTGACGCCGACGCCCAGCGTGTCGGTGCCGCAGATCACCGCGAGCAGGCCCTGCTGCGCGAGCCGCTCGATCAAGAGCCGGTACTTCGGGAGCATCCCCGCGTGGTGCACGCCGACGCCGTGCTTCACCCAGCGCGAGAGATCCTTGCCGAACGGCGTGTCCCACCGGAAGCCGTGGAGCGCCTGCTTGATCGCGTGCTTCCGATCCTTGTCGACGACCTCGACGCTCATCAGATCCTGCGCGAGCTCGGCCGCGCCGCGCTGCGTGAAGTGCACGACGTAGACGGGCGCGCGCTCCTTCTGGACGAGCTCGGCGAGCGTCTCGTGCAGCGGCGTCTCGCGGTACTCGAACTCGAGCGGCACCGGCCGCTGCATCGAGCGGATCGTCACCACCTCGCGTCCGGTGCTCTCCTGCAGCGTCTTCTCGAAGAACGTCGTGTCGCCGAGCGTCGCGCTCATCAGCAGGAACTGCGTGCGCTTCATCGAGAGCAGCGGCACCTGCCACGCGACGCCGCGATCGCGATCGCCGTAGTAGTGGAACTCGTCCATCACCACCGACTCGATCCCCGTCTCGTCGCCCATCCGCAGCACGAGGTTCGAGAGGATCTCCGCCGTGCAGCAGATGATCGGCGCGTCGCGGTTCACGCTCGCATCGCCGGTCATCAGCCCGACGTTCTGCGCACCGAGCTCGCGGCAGAGCGCGAAGAACTTCTCGCCGACCAGCGCCTTGATCGGCGCGGTGTAGAACGAGCGCGCGCGCTTGCCCCCGGCGATCGCCTTCGCGTGCAGCGCGCTCGCGACCAGCGACTTCCCCGAGCCCGTCGGCGTCGCGAGGATCACGTGCTTGCCCGCGCAGACCTCCAGCAGCGCCTCTTCTTGCGCCGGGTAGAGCTCGAGCCCCTTCTCCTGCGCGTACGCGAGGAAGCCCTCGAGCACCGCGTCGGCGTCCTTCGCCTCCGCCACGTGCTTGGCCAGCGGCGCGTGCGTCATCGTGTCCATGGGCGTCGCAGCCTACACAGGAGATCGCATCGGGGCGACGCCTGCCGAGATCACGCCTCCCGGGCGCTCGTGGCCCCGATCGGGTGTGGCGTGAGCGTCCGATGGTCGCGCGACGCCCCACCGGTGCGGCCGGATTTCCTCGCGAAACCTTCGCGGCATCGTCGTTGCGAAGCGCGCCGCGAACTTCGACATGGGGCGCGCCTCGCGCCTCGCCACCAAAGGAACGGCACATCCATGCGAGCACTTCGTCCAGGCTTGATCCTCGCGCTCTTCTCGTTCGCCCTCGCGCTCGGCTGCTCGAACCCCGTCGACGAGATCGACGAAGAGGTCGACTGCGCGAACGTCTGCGATCGTTACCGCGACTGCTACGACGCGTCGTACGACACCGGCGCGTGCCGCGATCGCTGCGGGACGATGACCGACGCCGCGAGCGGCGATCCTCACGCCGCCGACGCGTGCGACGCGTGCCTCGACGATCGCTCCTGCATCGAGGCGACGTTCACGTGCACGTCGGAGTGCTCCGGCATCCTTCCCTGAGCGAGGCAGCGCGCGCGCTCGCGTCCGACCGGCGCGAGCGCGCTCCGCGCTCACTCAAATGAGAACGGTCGCGCCCTCGGGCGGGACGATGATGTAGACCTGCCGCTCGTCGAGCCGCGCCACGCCGTTGCCGATCACCACGATCACCGCGCGGTAGATCTGCGAGGTCGCCGGCGGCGGAACGAAGTCGTTGTGGAAGTCGACGCCGAAGTCGACCAGCGTGCCCGGCACCACACCGTAGAAGGTCGTCGTGTCGAGGCTCGTGTAGCTCACGCCCGGGTTCGCGCCCGGGACGCCGTCGCGATAGCCCTCGATCGGCACGATCGACTTGATGAACCCGCGCGCGTCGACGCCGTCCGGGTTGCCCTCGACGTTCTCGGTCGTGGTCGTCACGTCCTGCGGCGTCCCGCCGATCAGCGCGCTGATGCCCTCGATGATCGCGTCGGACACCGCGCCGCCCGCGGCGTCGTACACCAGCGGCATCCCGCTGCCGTCGACCGATCCCGTCATCCGCGCCATCGCCTCCTGATCGGCGCGACCCCCGCCGTCGACGGCGACGCCGACGTAGCGCGCGCCGATGCCGTTCAACGCCTCGACCGTCTGCATGAACGTGTGCGGCGCCGGCGAGATGTTCGCGTACGCATTCATCCCGGTCGGGCCGTTGTGGAACGCGACGTCGCTGACCATCACCACGATCGGCAGCGAGCCCGCCCGGAAGCACGGATATCCGCGCCGCGTGGCCGGCTCGTCCGGAATCGCCGGGCAGCTCCGCGCCGCGAGCATGTGCGAGCCGCTCGTGAAGCTCCAGCTGCCGCCCGCGCCGGTCGCGGTCTGATAGAGCGCCTCGACCTGGGACTCCGGCCCGTCCGCGCCGTTGCCCAGCTCGAGCGCGTTGAGCGCGTTCTGCACGTTCGGCAGCTCGCCGGTGATGTCCTGCAGGTTCGCGTAGACCAGGTCGCCGGCGCTGCCGTACGACCCGCTGAGGCACGCGAAGTCGAAGGGGCTGCAGCTCCCGCCGTTCGGGAAGTCCTCGAAGTGCCCGACGCCCATCTGCACGTCGCGGATGCGCATGCTGATCTGGGCAGAGATGTTCGTGAGCGACGAGCGCACGTTCGCGATCGGCGTTCCCATCGAGCCGGTCGTGTCGATCAGGAAGTACACGTCGGCCTGGTGGATGCTCGTGCCGAAGCGCAGCTCGCGCTCGACGTGATCGCCGCCGTACGGCAGCACGACGAAGAAGTCGCCCTCGGGGATCGTGCTGCCCGGATCGGTCGGATCCGTCATCGTCCCGCGCGCCTCGCCGAGATCGGTCACGCCGTCGCTGTCGGTGTCGCGCGCGTACGGATCGGTGCCGTACGTCCCGCGCTCCTCGGCGTCCGAGAGCCCGTCGTTGTCGCTGTCGGTGTCGAGCGCATTCGGGATGCCGTCGCCGTCGGCGTCGGTGCGCGAGCACGGGTGGCCGCCCATGTGCTCGTCGGCGTCGAGGATGCCGTCGCCGTCGGAGTCGTCGTCGAGGTGGTTGGGGACGCCGTCTCCGTCGGTGTCGAAGGTGCCCTCCGACCCGTCGGCGATTCCATCGCCGTCGGAGTCGACCGCGACGTCGCAGCCCTCGACGATGCGCGCGCCATCTCCGCCGACGGCGCCGTCGCGCGTGGAGCCCGGTCTGACCGTGCCGGCAGTGCACGCCGGCAGCGCCGCGAGCGAGAGCAAGGCGGCGATCGACGACCAAGCGAGACGGCGACGGACATGCTGCATGACGAACCTCCGCGAGCGATGGACACCAGCCTACACGTCGCTTCGCCCCGAAAAATAGGCGTGTTTCGCGCGTTTGCTCACAGAGCTGAAAGTGCGACGTCCAACATTCATCACACGCAGACGGGTCCCTGGCCGAAGTGACCACTCGTCCCGCGCCCGCGCGCCCGTCTACTCTCGATGCATGCTCGCTCGCTTCATCTCGCGCGCCCCGTACTTCTCCGCCGCGCTCGCGCTGCTCTCGGTGTTCCTCCTCGCGTCGGGCTGCGAGTGCTCCCCACCGCGCGATGGTCGTGCGTGCGCGACGCAGCGCGACTGCCGCTCCACCGAGACGTGCCTCGACGGCCGGTGCAGCCCTCGCGTCGACGGCTCGCTCCCTCCCGGCGTCGACGGCGGCCCTGGCACCGACGCCGGTCCTCCGCGAATGATCGAGTCACTGCGCATCGAGCCCGCGACGTCCGAGCTCGTCTCGATCGACGGCGCGCGACCGATGGAGTCGTTCCGCGCGATCCTCGTCTACAGCGACGGCACCGAGGGCGCCGCGATCGGACCGTCGTTCACGATCGACACCGTGTCGCTCGGCGACCTCGACGAGGCGAGCGGCGTGTTCTCCGCGAACGGCACGATCGGCGGCAGCGCGACCATCTCGGTCAGCGTGCCGGGCCCCGGGGGCGCTCCGCTGGCGGCGACCGCGACGCTCGTCGTACGCCTCGAGCGCACGCTGCGCGGCGCGGGCCTGACCGACGACGACGTCGCGCGCTTCGGCGC
>JALYRN010000417.1 GCA_030855295.1 Myxococcota bacterium
GTCGTAGCCCTCCGCGCGGAGCGCTCCGTCGTCCCACATCGCCGTCGGATCGTCGGCCGCCCAGCGCGGCACGTCCGCGCGCTTCTCGCGACCGCCTCCGCCCTCCGGCGCGTCGTCACCTTCGCTCACGTCGCGCTGCCCCCTCGCACCGAGAGCAGTCTCGCAGAAACGATCGAGCGGGCCAAACGCGAACCGTTGCGAGGCGTTGCGCTGCGCGCACCCGCGCACCATGTGGCCCGCATGCCGAACCTGCTCGCGGACGAGAGCTCGCCGTACCTGCGCCAACACGCGCACAACCCCGTCGAGTGGTATCCGTGGGGCGACGCTGCGCTCCAGCGCGCTGCGGCCGAGGACAAGCCAGTCCTCCTGTCGATCGGCTACAGCGCGTGCCACTGGTGCCACGTGATGGAGCGCGAGTCGTTCGACGATCCGAAGATCGCCGCGCTGATGAACGAGCTCTTCGTCAACGTGAAGGTCGATCGCGAGGAGCGGCCCGATCTCGATCAGATCTACCAGCTCGTCGCGCAGATGATGGGCCGCAGCGGCGGCTGGCCGCTCACCGTGTTCCTGACGCCCGACAAGCGGCCCTTCTTCGCCGGCACGTACTTCCCGCCCGTCGAGCGACACGGGATGCCGAGCTTCACCACCGTGCTGCGCGCCGTCCGTGAGGCGTGGGACGCGCGTCGATCCGAGGTCGAGCGCACCGCGAGCGAGCTCACCGGCGACATCACGCGCGTGACCAGCGCGCGTGCGGCCGGAAGCGAGGGCGACGTCCCCGCGGATGTCGCGAAGCAAGCGGCGCGCAAGCTGTCGGTGCGCTTCGACGAGGCGCACGGCGGCTTCGGCGATCGGCCGAAGTTCCCGAACACGATGGCGCTCGACGTGCTGCTGCGCGCCGCGCACGCCGGAGACGACGCGAGCCGCGCCCGCGCGCGCAAGTCGCTCGACGGCATGCGCGAGGGCGGCATCTGGGATCATCTCGGCGGCGCTTTCCATCGCTACTCGACCGACGATCGCTGGCTCGTGCCGCACTTCGAGAAGATGCTCTACGACAACGCGCTCCTGATGCGCGTCTACGCCGACGCCTACCGAGCCGACGGCGAGGCCCGCGACGCACAGACGGTGCGTGCGATCGCGGCGTGGGCCGAGCGCGAGATGCGCGATCCGGAGGGCGCGTTCTACGCGACGCAGGACGCCGACTCCGAGGGCGAGGAAGGGAAGTTCTTCGTCTGGCGTCCCGCCGAGCTCGACGCGGTGCTCACGGAGCAGGAGAGCGCGATCGCGAAGCTCGCGTGGGGCGTGTGCGAGTCCGGGAACTTCGAGGCGACCCGGGCGACGGTGCTCCACACCAACCGCGCTCCCTCGGTGATCGCGAGGCAGCTCGACGTCGAGGAAGCGGTCGTCCTCGAGCGGCTCGAGTCGGCACGCGCGAAGCTCTTCGCCGCGCGTGAGCAGCGCCCGAAGCCGTTCCGGGACGAGAAGGTGATCGCGACCTGGAACGGCCTGATGATCGGCGCGCTCGCCGACGCCGGCGGAGCGCTCGGCGATCGACACCTGATCGAGATGGCGCAGCAGGCCCTGACAGCGGTCCGAGCGCGCCTCTGGGACGGCGCGCGTCTGCTGCGCATCTGGATCGACGGCCAGGCGAAGATCGGTGCGTTCCTCGAAGATCACGCCGATCTCGCGGGCGCCGCGATCGACGTGTACGAGGCGGGCGGAGGCACCGAGGCGCTCGACTTCGCGCGCGCGCTCACCGACGCCGCGATCGCGCGCTTCTGGGACGAGGAGGAGTCGAGCTTCCGGTTCGCGCCGCTCGATGCGGGCGATCTGATCGCGCACACGCGCGACGCCCACGATCACGCGGTGCCCTCCGGCACGTCGTCGATCACGCACGCGCTCCTGCGGCTCGGCGCGCACCTCGGCGAAGAGCGCTACGAGCGCATCGCCGAGAAGGTGATGCGCACGTACGCGCAGAGCGCGCTCGATCAGCCGATGGGGTTCGGTCACCTGATCGCGGCGATGGATCGCCACGCGCGCGGCGCGACCGAGATCGTGGTGATCGCGCGCGACCGCGACGAGGAGGGCGAAGCGCTGCTCGCGACGGCGCGGCGCGCGTGGCTGCCCAACCGCGTGCTCGCGCGGCTCGTTCCCGAGGCCGGTGACGAGGGGCTCGCGAGCCGCCTCGGAGGACGCCGGCAGCAAGACGGCCGCGCGACCGCGTACGTCTGCCGAGCGCGCGCATGCGGACTGCCGATCACGAGCGCGGACCAGCTCCGCGCATCGCTCACGACGCGCTGACCTCGGAAGGCCGGAGCGCGATCAGCAGCACGGCCGCCAGGGCCGCGAGCGCCGCGCCGATCGAGAGCGCCGCGAGCGGGCTGACGGCGTCCCACACCCAGCCGGTCAGGAGCCCCGCGGGCACCGCCATCGCGCCGCCGATGAAGTTGTAGAAGCCGTAGGCGCGGCCACGCAGCTCGTCGGGCGCGAGCTCTTTCACCAGCGCCTTCTCGGCGGGCTCGGTGAGCCCGTAGTACGCGCCGTACACGACGAAGAGCGCCCACGCGTGCCAGGCCTCGGTCGCGAGGCCGAGGGCGAGATAGGTCAGCGCGTACACGGCCCACCCGATCACGACCAGGCGCCGGCGCGGGACCCGGTCGGCCCAGCCTCCGCCGATGTACGAGCTCACGAGCTTCGAGACGTGGAGCACCATCCACAGCATCGGGATCAGCGCGACCGGCACCCCGAGATCGCGCGCGCGGAGCAGCAGGAACGCGTCGGACGAGTTGCCGAGCGCGAACACCGCGAGCACCAGCAAGTAGGTGCGCAGCGACGTCGGCATGCGGCGCGTCGATCGCGCGCGCGGCGCGCCCTCCGATGGCAGCGGCGCCGGCGGCTCTCGCACCGCGAGCACGCACAGCACCGAGAGCACGCCCGGCACGATCGCGACGAGGAACACCGTCCGCAGCTCGACGCCCGCCGCGAGGAGCGCGGTCGCGACGATCGGTCCGACCACCGCGCCCGCGTGGTCCATCGCGCGGTGGAAGCCGAACGCGCGCCCCTCCTGCCCCGGCAGCGCCGCGGTCGCGATGATCACGTCGCGCGGCGCGGAGCGGATGCCCTTGCCCACGCGGTCGCTGACGCGGATCACCAGCACGTGCCAGGGCGCGGTCGCGAACGCCATCAGCGGCCGGACGATCGCCGCGATGCTGTAGCCCGCGAGCACGATCGGCTTCCGCTTCGACGCCCGATCCGCGAGCTCGCCCGAGACCAGCTTGAACGCGCTCGCCACCGCGTCGGCGAGCCCCTCGATCAGCCCGAGGAACGTCGCGCTCGCATGGAGCTGCATCAGCAGCACCGGGAGCAGCGGGAAGATCATGTCGGAGCCGAGATCGGTGAAGAAGCTGGTCATCCCCAGCGCGATCACGGCGCCCGGGAGCCTCCGCTTCGCCGGCGGCGGCGAGCGTTCCTCGTCCGACATGCGCCTGTCCTACGATCGCGCGGCCGAGAGATCGAGCGAGCTCAGGTCCGCAGCGCGAACCACATCGCGACCACGAGCGCGAGCGCGCCGATCGTCAGCATCGTGAGCCCGCCGACGACGAGCCCGAGCCCTCCGCGCTTCTCGGGGGTGGCGCTCGCCATCTCCGGGCTCGTCGCCGGCGGACGAGACGAGCGCGAGTGATCGAAGCGCTCCGACCACGCCTCGGGCGGCTGCATCCCGAGCGCGGTCAGCGCGGGGAGCGTGCCGGTGATGTCCGCGGCGTTCGGCGGCAGCGGCGCCTTCTCGGCGGGCGAGTACAGCCCTCCGATCGCGAGCGCCACGCGGATGTCCGCGACCGTCTGCCCGTTCGCCGCGAGCCAGCCGTCGAGCGCCGCCTCGAGCTCACCCGCGCTCTGGTAACGATCCGCGGCGCGCTTCGCGAGCGCCTTGCGCACGATGCGATCGAGCGCCTCGGGCAGCTCGGGACGCACCGAGCGGATCGAAGGAACGCTCTCCTCGACCACCGCCGTCATGATCTGCGGCAGGCTGTCGCGCGCGTAGAGGGCGTGCGAAGTGAGCGACTCGTAGAGGCAGACCCCGAGCGCGAACACGTCGGCGCGCGCGTCGATCGGCTCTCCGCGCACCTGCTCGGGCGCCATGTACTCGTACTTGCCCTGCGGCGCGCCCGCGCCGCGCGCTGCCTGCGCGCTCGTCTTCGCGATGCCGAAGTCGAGCAGCTTCACGTGCCCTCGCCAGCTCAGCATCACGTTGTGGGGCGAGACGTCCTGGTGGATGATCGAGAGCGGCTTGCCGTCGAGCCCGCGCGCGTTGTGCACGTACTCGAGCGCGCCCGCGATCCGGGCGATCACGTGCACGACCACCGGGATCGGCAGCCCACCGCGCGGTGCGGCCCGGCGGATCACGTCGCGCAGCGACGTGCCGTGGACCCACTCGAGCGCCATGAACGTCAGCCCCGCGACGTCGCCGCACTCGTACACGTGGCAGACGTTCGGATGGAACAGCCGCAGCGCGATCCGTCCCTCGTCGACGAACATCCGCAGCATCTCGGGGTCGTGCTGCATCTCGGTGAGCACGCGCTTGACCACGACGTGGCGCACGCTGCCGTCCTCGGCGCGCTCGCGCGCGAGATACACCTCCGCCATGCCGCCGCGCGCCATGCGCCCCAGGATCTCGAACTGCCCGAGGCGCGCGATCGCGGGGTAGTCGGGCACCTGCTGGTGCCCGAAGAGGTCCATCCCGACGGTCGTGAGCCCCTCGTCGCCGTCGTCGAAATCGCCGAGGACGTCGCTCCCGGGCCGCGGCGGCACCGACACCATCCCTGCGAGAGTACGACAGAATCGGGTCGCCGTGCTCAGCGAGGAATGCGGCCCTGCTCGTCGAGCTCCACCCGCATGTGCAGGCGCTCTCGGGTCCCGGGCGTCATCCACAGCCGCAGATCGGAGTCGATGATCACCGCGTCGACGCGCTCGGGCAGCCGCGCGAGCATGGCGAGGCAGGCCTCCGGTCCCATCACGAAGCAGCCGGTGTCGAGCCCATCGGCGAGCAGGCCCGTCGGCGCGACGATCGTCACCGACACCGATCGCGTCGCGGGCAGGCCCGTCGTCAGGTCGATGATGTGATGCCACCGCGTTCCGTCGGAACCGACGAACGCGTGCTCGTAGTCGCCCGAGGTCGCGATCGAGGCGTCGGTCGCCTCGACGAAGCCGATGTAGTCCGAGCGCCGCGGGTGCTGGATGCCGACGCGCCAGCCGCGATCTCCACGCACGCCGTGCACCAGCACCTGACCGCCGCCGAAGATCATGAAGTCCGCGAAGCCGTGCCGCTGGAGCACCGCGCTCGCGCGATCGACCGCCCAGCCCTTCGCGATCCCGCCGAGCCCGAGCGCCATGCCCTCGCGCCGCAGGAACACCGTGCTCGCGTCCTCGTCGACGACGACGTCACGCCAGGCGACCAGGGGCAGCCGCGCGCGCACCGCGTCCATGTCGGGCGCGCGCTCGTGCCCCGGCTGGAAGAGATAGAACTCGCGCAGCGCGGCCCACGTGATGTCGTACGCGCCGTCGGTCCACTCGGCGACGCGCAGCCCCTCGCGCACGTTCGCCATCGTGTCCTCGCCGACGCGCACCGGCTCGCGACCGGCCGCTGCGTTGATGCGCGAGACCTCGCTGTCCGGTCGCCACTCCGAGAGCACGACGCCGAGCCGCTCGACCTCGTCGAGCGCGTCGCGGATCGCCGCCTGCGCCCGCGCCTCGTCGCCGCTGACGATCGTGATCTGATAGATCGTGCTCATGATCGGGCGGCTGCCGCGCACGAGCGGCACCTCGCTCGCGCGCGCGGGAGCCGTCCCCTCCGGCGTCTCCCGAGGCGCGCCCTCGTCCGCCGCCGCCCGTCGCTCGGCGCCCCGCTCACGGCGCTCGCGCGCGCGCTCTTCGCGGGGCTCGTCACCTCCGCTCGCGATCGAGCCACACGCCACCGCAGACGCGGATCCGAGCAGCAGGACGCCGAGGGCGAGCACGAGGTGAGCGGCCGGAATTCCAGGCATGAAGCGACCGGGCACGGGTGCCTGGCGTGAGCTACGTTCGGAGCCCGATGCGGACTCGGCGCGGCATTCTGACCAACGACGCGCACGCGGACAAGGCCGCCAGCGCGCCCGATGCTGCCCGCGGG